>CALEZE010000139.1 GCA_937928235.1 uncultured bacterium
ACGACTTAGAAGAGGTGGGTGACACAAGCCATACCACCCTCTTTGAAATGCTTGGAAATTGGAGTCTTGGGGATTATTTTAAGGAAGAGGAAATCCCCTGGCTGTGGGAATTCCTTACTAAGGAGCTGGGTCTACCCAAAGAACGACTTTACATAACTGTTTTTGAAGGAAGTGACGAGGTACCAAAAGACGAGGAGGCGGTAGGAATTTGGAAAAGTCTTGGGATTCCGGAAGAGAAAATTTTTTATTACGGTGTTTCTGACAATTGGTGGAGCAGGTTTGGCGGACCGAGCCAAATGCCCTCTGGCGAGATAGGGGGGCCAAGTACGGAAGTCTTCTATGAATTTGAATCAGTGGAACACGATCCGAGATTTGGGGAAAAGTGCCACCCCAACTGTGATTGTAGTAAGTTTTTAGAGATCGCAAACTCAGTCTTTATTCAATACAGAAAGAACAAGGACGGCGCGTTAGAGGAATTGCCACAGAAAAATGTAGATCACGGTGGTGGGCTTGTAAGTTTATTTGCCGCAACCAATGACGACCCAGATGTGTTTAAGACCGATATTTTTGATTTTATAATAAGAGGGATTGAAGAGAAGACCTCCAAAAAATACACAGACTACCCACATGAGTTTCGAGTAATTGCCGACCACATGAGGGCGGCGGGGAAAATTATAGAAAACGGTGTTGCGCCTTCCAACAAACTTCATGGCTATATACTCAGAAGACTAATAAGACGCTCAGCCGTAAAAATGAGGGGTCTTAAAGGAGGCCTTCAGGTGGCGGACCTTGATTTCGGGTTTGAAGAAAAAACCGCGAAAGTAATTGAAGAAGAGGTAAAAAGGTTTATCCAAACTTTGGACAAAGGCCTTGAAATGGTAGGAACGGTTTCTCCCTTTGACCTTTTTCAGTCTTATGGTTTTCCACCTGAATTAACAGATGAACTTTTGAGAAAAGAAGGGAAAAGTCTCGATTGGGATGAGTTTGAAAAAGAGAAAGAGAAGCACAAAGAACTTTCAAAGCAGGGGTCAACTAAAAAATTTAAAAAAGAAAAGTAGGTTGATTCTGTGGGCAATGTTAAAATAAAAGACTCCAACAATGGATATAAAGTCGATACTTTCTAAAAAAGAGGAAAAAATACCTGAATATTTATGGTCAGTCATTATTGAACCCGATTGGGTTCAGGCTGGAGTATGGGCAATAGTTGATGGTGAAACAGAAGTCATATCTGTCAGTGCACCTTTTGCATGGAAGGCTGATGACGAACTTGTTTCAACAGCAGATGCGGCCCTTTCTGCCGCTGTACAAGATTTGCCCGAAGATGCGTCGGATCCATCCAAAACGGTTTTTGGGGTATCTTCTACTTGGGTGGCAGAAGGACAAATACAGCCACAATATTTAGAGAAGCTGAAAAAACTTTGCGCTGAGCTTTCGTTAACCCCGAGTGGTTTCGTGGTCCTTCCCGAAGCAATAGCGCATTTTGTTAAGTCAAAAGAAGGATCTCCGCTTAGTGCTATCTTGGTTGGTGTTTCAGAAGAAAACCTGGAAATATCCCTTTTTAGAAAAGGGAAACATGAGGGGTTTTCCCTTGTAGCGAGGAGTGTTTCTGTTGCCGACGATGTTCAGGAAGGGCTTGCTAGGTTTGTATCCGACGAAGACGCTCTTCCTTCACGGATATTGGTTTACGATGGCAAAGAAACTGACTTGGAGGACATCAAACAGTCCCTCGTTGCTGTTGAGTGGCGAGAATTAGAATCGGTTAGTTTTCTTCACAACCCCAAGGTTGAGGTTTTCAAAACGGACGAAAAAATTCTCGCAACTTCTTTGGCTGGAGCTTCTGAGATGGCAGAGGTTTCAACTGTAAAAATGATTTCCGACGACAGAGAAGAGACAGTAGAAGAGATCGATGAGAATGTTGCTGCACCGGAAGGCGAAGTTACAGCAGAGGATGTGGGATTCGTAATAGGCGAAGATGTCGCCGACGACAGAGGAGGAGATTTACCAGGGAAGGATGTTCAAGATGAGAAGCCGTTAGCAAGGGAAAAGGAGAGCGCCGCTCCGTTACAAGAAAAACCTATGGGCAAGAAAAGGGTTGGTCCTGTTGCGTTTCTAGATAAAATAAATACCGCCGTGTCGGGCGCTCTCACAAAAATAGCGAACATGAGATTTCCAAAAATCCAATCTAGAAACAGACTCACAACAATTATTGCTGTTCTTGTCGTTTTACTGGCCGCGGGATTTTTCGCTTGGTGGTTTCTGCCTCGTGCCACTGTTACTGTCTATGTTTCCCCAAGAACGCTAAGCGACAGCCTGACTATTTTTGTGGATCCTGAAACGGGAAGTACTAATGTAGAGGAAAGGGTTCTACCCGGAGACACCATCTCAAAGACAGTGTCAGGAGACAAAACGGCTTCAACAACAGGGACAAGGACAGTTGGCGAAAGAGCAACAGGGACCGTGACTATATACAGAGTTGGCCCGAGAGTCACACTGCCAGCAGGGACAGATATAACAAGTCCTGGTGGACTGGGTTTCACTTTGAACGAAAGTACGACAGTTGCTAGCGGAAGCGCAACTTCTCCAGGAACTACTGATGCAAATGTAACAGCAGAGGATATCGGTGCAGAGTACAATCTGGATTCCGGTTTAACTTTTTCAGTCGGGAATTACGGTGGAGAGCTTGAGGCTCAAAATGGTTCGTCTTTCTCTGGAGGCTCAAGTAGGGAAATATCAGCAGTTTCTGAAGAGGACCAAGAAAACCTATTAGCAGACCTAACGGAGGAATTGCTGTTGGGAGCTACGGGCGACCTTCGGAGCCAAGCGTCGGGAGGCCAGTATTTTATTGAAGGTTCAGTAACTTCAGAGGTAGAAAGGGAAGATTATTCTGCAAGCCCGGGAGATGAGGGAGACACTTTACGACTTTCCCTAGAACTTAGCGTTGTTGGAATTGTGGTGGATAGAGAAGCACTTTTCGAAATCGTATCCAGAGAACTTCAACAAGATGTGCCGGAAGGATATGTTCTAAGGGAATCCCAGGTGGAAATGGATTTTGAATTGGAAGACGAAGATGACGGTGTTTACGAATTAGCTGTTGATATAAAGGCTAACTTACTACCAGAACTTAACCCCGATGAGATAGCGGAGGAAATATCAGGTAAATACCAAAATGCAGCACTGGCGACACTAAACAAAGTACCAGGTTTCACTAGAGCTCAAATAAGTTTCAAACCGGGGAGGCTTCCTGGCTTTTTGAAAACACTCCCGCATGTTGCAAAAAGAATAGTCGTTGAGGTTGCTGCGGAAAGATGAAGCACAAAACGATTTTAAGAGGGGTGGCAATTTTGGCTGGTTTTGCAGGGTTTTTGATTTTATCAACAACTCTTTACCCCATTCTTTCTTACGAAAGTAGTTCCCGGCAAAAATACCCCAAGCTTATAAGTCCAGTTGCTGGAGTTAGCGATGTCGGTCCAACAATAGAGGCGACAGACTTTACCCGGGCAAGTAATTGGTTTGTGGGTGGGGCAGAAAGGCGAGATTTTTCTTCCTCTGCGGTTTCCCATTACACGCTATCAATTCCAGAGCTGGGTATTCAAAGCGCCTCGGTCGCAATAGGCGGGGAAGACCTGGCAGACAACTTAGTGCATTACCCAGGAACAGGGTTACCGGGGAAAGTTGGTAACTCGGTTATTTTTGGGCACTCGATTTTACCTCAATTTTATGACCCAAAAGACTACCTCGCTATTTTCTCAACCCTTCCGACACTAGAAGAAGGTGACTTGATAAAAATAAATTACGACGGTGTTGCTTACACTTACCAAGTTGAAAGCATGTTCGAAGTTCTGCCCACAGATCTCCAGGTTTTGGACCAGAACGCAAATGATTCATATATCTCTCTTATCACATGTGTCCCGCCTGGCCACCCCTTAAAACCCAAGCGTCTAGTTGTTCGTGCAAAGATTGTTCCACCAAACGAAATAGGTTCGGTTATCAACTAAAATGAGCAGACTATTAGGAATAGATTATGGTAGAAAAAAACTGGGCCTTGCGCTGGCAGAGAGCGCAGCCTCTCTCGCAAGCCCGCTGAGTGTTTTGTTGGTTTCTAGCACCGAAGATGCAATATCAAAAATTGCGAATGTTGTTAAAGATGAGCAAATAGAAGAAATCGTGGTCGGGGTGTCGGAGAGTGTAATGGCGGAGGAGTCAAAAGCTTTTGGAGGCAGACTAAATAAAGAACTTTTACTGCCCGTTCATTTTTCAGACGAGACACTAACAACAGCGGAAGCTCAAGCTTTGTCTCTTGAAGCAGGAATGAGCAGGAAAAAAGCACGCGAGATGGAGGATGCTTTTGCAGCAACCCTCATTCTTCAAAATCATCTAGATTCCCTGGCTTGATTTCTAACTTTAGGTTATACTTAAATCGTGCTCAAAAATGTCATAGCTCCAATTCAGGCCTGGCTTCTTAGTCAAGGGAAGTGTGTTGGTTGCGGGAAGCCTTTTGCAAACAAAAAGCATACCAAAAGACAAGATGGCACACAGAAAGTTGTTTGTACTTGCGGAAGGATTTTCATTCACGACCCAAAGACCAAAAACTACCGCAGAGCGCTTCTTGAAGAAGTTTAGTAAGCAAGCTTGATAACTTTTCTCTAATCCTGGATACTAGTGTTCGTGAAGAAACTCTTGGTCCCAATCCTAATACTTTTAGTAGCCATCGTACTCGCTTTTGTCTGGTGGACAAAGGTGGTGACTCCTGTTTCAACTGACAGTGAACCCAAGAGGGTGGTTATAACCAAAGGAAGCTCAGCAGTTGAGATAGCAGATGATCTTTACGAAGCGGAGCTAATCAAGAGCCCGCTTGCTTTTAAGTTTTATGTACAACTAACTGGCCAAGCAAAAAAAATTCAGGCCGGAGCTTATGACCTTCCCTCAAATATTTCTTTGTACCAAATTGTTTCTCAACTTGTTAGTGGGCCGACACAGGTGTGGATCACGATCCCAGAAGGCCTAAGACGCGAAGAGATTGCAAACCGTTTTGTTACTGGCCTTGAAAAGGAAGGTGTGACTGCGGATGATTTTAGAGAGAGGTTTTTGGAACTGACTACTGGTGAGGAAGGATATCTTTTCCCGGATACATATCTTTTTGAGAGAAGCGCTAGCGCGGATTTGGTTGTTTCCACAATGCAAAATACTTTTGACAAAAAAACGGCGGAGATTGCTGGCCCTGGAGGTGACTCGGGCCTTACATTTAGCGAGATTGTCATTCTTGCCTCAATAATTGAGCGAGAGACCCTTACAGGTGAGGAGAGACCAATAGTTGCCGGAATCCTTAAAAACAGATTGGATATTGGGATGGGCCTGCAAGCCGACGCCACAGTGCAATATGCGGCGGCGAATACAAGATGTGCAAGAGTAACGGAGTGTGAATGGTGGCGTCCCCCCACTGGGGCAGAACTTGCCACTAATTCCCCGTACAACACATATCGGTTTTCAGGACTTCCTCCAGCACCCGTTGCTAGTCCTGGACTAGCCGCTTTAAAAGCTGCCGCTGCACCCGCCGATACAGACTATTTTTACTACATCCATGATTCAACCGGACAAATCCACTACGCCAGGACACTTGAAGAGCATAATGCAAATGTTGCAAGGTATTTGCGCTAGGCAAGGGAGAGGGTTGACAAAGACCCTTTTCTATATATAATTCATCTTAGGCGTACGTAATAGGTAGGCTGATCCCGCGACGACCGCGGGAATTTCGGTTTTCGACAAAATTACAAACTCAATCTCAAAATGGCTAAATCTACTCGCAAAAATTTCGGAAAAGAAGAAGGCAAGCTTCCCGAAATTGACCTCACCCTAGTTCAAAGAGAGTCTTGGAGCTGGTTTTTGAACGAAGCGATTAAGACCGAGCTAACAGAGATTAACCCAATTGACGACTTTACTGGAAAAAACTGGCAATTAGTTTTGGAAAACCCCGAACTAGCCGATGCTCCAATAACCCCAAGAGTAGCAAGAGAAAAAGGTCTAACCTACTCTACACCTCTAAAAATTCAAGCAACACTAATAAGCAAGAAGACCAACAAGGAAGTTAAGCAAGAGGTCTTCTTAGGAGATATCCCGCAAATGACACCACGCGGGACTTTTATTATTAATGGGGTTGAAAGGGCCGTGATTAACCAACTAGTTAGGTCCCCTGGAGTTTATTTTTCCGGAGATCTTGACGCATCTTCTGGTCGCATGCTTTATGGGGCAGAAGTAAGACCGCTTCATGGTTCTTGGTTGGAGTTTGAAGTTTCAAGACACAATGTAATAGCCGCTCGAATTGACAGGAGGAGAAAACTTGTCGCAACGGTGCTTTTGCGTGCCATGGGTGTTGAAACCGACAGGCAAATTATCGAGTTGTTTAAAGATGTAGATACAGGGAAAGAACACAAATACATTGCAGCAACTCTCGAGAAAGACCCAACCTCCAACAGAGAAGAAGCCTTGCTTGAAATTTACAGAAAAATGAGACCTGGCGAGCCTGCTGTATTGGAAAATGCAGAAGCTCTCTTTGAAGGCCTCTTTTTCGATGGTAGAAGGTACGACCTAGGGAAGGTTGGTAGGTACAAGATAAACAAGAGACTCTCTCTCAAACTTCCTAACGAAAAGTCGACAAGAATTCTTACCCAGCAAGACATGATTGCTACGCTTTCATATCTAATAAATCTTCAAAATGGCGAAGGAAGAACAGACGACATTGACCACTTGTCAAACAGAAGACTAAGAAGAGTTGGGGAGCTTGTTGCGACAAACGCTTTTAGGATTGGACTTTTGAGGCTAGAAAGAAGCGTGAAGGAAAAAATGAGCTTAATTTCTCCGGACGACAAACCACAACCGGCGAATCTTATTAACGCAAGACCACTAATAGCAGCGCTCAATGAGTTTTTTAGATCAAATCAGTTGTCAACAATTCTGGACGACACAAACCCCCTTAGTGAAGTCGACAATTTAAGGAGGGTTTCAGTTTTGGGTTCTGGTGGAATAAACAGAGAAAGAGCATCCTTCTCCATAAGAGATGTCAACTCCTCTCAATACGGAAGGATAGACCCTGTTAGGACACCCGAAGGTCCGAATATCGGACTAGTCACCTATTTAGCACTTTATGCAAAAGTGAACGAATATGGTTTTATAGAGACACCTTATCGTAAGACAGAGAAAGTTAAGAAGAACGGAGAAACCAAAGTTAAGGTGACAGATGAGATTGTTTATCTTACTGCAGATGACGAGGAGGAGTACCACATCACACACGCCGGTGTCGAAACCGATAGATATGGGTATATCACCCAAAAAAGAATTCCTTTCAGATACCAAGGATCTATCCAGGAAGGCTCTTCTGACTTAATTGATTTGGTTGATGTAACACAGCGCCAAGTAATCGGCACTTCTGCTTCTGTCATTCCTTTTCTTGCTCACGACGAAGGAAACAGGGCTTTGATGGGAAGCAACATGCAATGTCAGGCTGTGCCACTGGTTAGCCCAGACTCCCCGGTTGTTGGAACAGGTATGGAAGAGGTGGTTGCAGAAGGAATGGAAAGAGTTTTGAGAGCAAGAAATGCAGGTGTAGTTGAGTATGCTGATGCTGACAAGATAGAGATTAAGCTGGACAAGAAGGCGGAGAATTCTGAGGTGCACGAAGACATTGAATTGACAGATGGAGGCAAGAAAGAAATCTATTACCTTACTAAGTTTAAAAGAACAGCACATTCTACAAGCTATAACCAGAGGTTGATGGTAAAACAGGGCGACAAGGTCAAAAAGGGTGACCTTCTTGCTGACGGACCAGCGGTGGATAACGGGGAGCTTGCATTGGGGAGAAATTTGGTTGTTGCTTACGCTTCTTTTGATGGGTACGGGTTTGAGGACGCTATCTTGGTTTCTCAGAGACTTGTTACCGATGACCTTTTGACCTCTATACACATTGAAGAATATGACGCTGAGGTTGTGGACACAAAGATTGGCCCCGAAGAACTCACAAGAGATATACCAAATGTTGCCGAAGCAGAACTCGCAAACTTGGCAGAGGATGGAATAGTTGTAGTTGGTGCAGAAGTTGGTCCGAACGATATCTTGGTAGGCAAAATCGCACCAAAAGGGGAAACAGAATTAACTTCTGAAGAAAGGTTGCTCCGAGCAATATTTGGAGAAAAAGCAAGAGAAGTAAGAGACACTTCGCTTCGCGTTCCTCACGGAGAAAAAGGAATTGTGGTTGATGTAAAAATGCTGGACAGGGAAAAAGGTGACGAGCTAAGCCCCGGGGTACTTAAAAAGGTGGTTGTTAGGGTGGCGCAAATGAGAAAGATTACGGTTGGAGACAAGGTTGCTGGTAGGCATGGAAACAAGGGTGTTATTGCTAAGATCTTGCCCGTGGCAGACATGCCATATCTTGAAGACGGGACACCTGTTGATATTATTATCTCCCCGCTTTCTGTCTTGTCTCGTATGAACCTGGGCCAACTACTTGAGGCGCATTTCGGCTGGGCGCTTGCCAAGCAGGGTCAAAAAGGCGCTTTTCCAGCTTTTGATAAGGTCGACGAGACAGCACTTGAGAACGAACTCAAAAAGGCCGGACTTCCCGTGACAGGGAAGGCAAACTTGTTTGACGGAAGGACTGGTGAGCCCTTTAAAGAAAATACAGTTGTGGGTATAGGATATATCTTAAAACTCACACACATGGTTGAAGACAAGACTCACGCAAGAAGCACTGGTCCTTACTCACTGGTTACACAACAGCCACTTGGAGGTAAAGCACAAATGGGAGGCCAGAGGCTGGGAGAAATGGAGGTTTGGGCACTTGAGGCACACAGAGCTGCCTATTCACTACAAGAGATGTTGACGCTAAAATCAGACGATATTCTTGGAAGAGCACGAGCTTTTGAAGCTATAGTGAAGGGGACGGACATTCCTGAAGCTACTGTTCCTGAGAGCTTTAAGGTTTTGGTAAGGGAGTTAAATTCACTTGGGCTTTCCATAGAAGCACAGGGTGGGGCTTATGAAGATGGAGAGATAGAAGAAGCAGAAGTAGAAGAAGGAGCAGAAAAGAAGGAAGCAGAAGTTTTGACAGAAGTATCACCCGAAGAGGGGGAGGAAAAAGAAAATGGAACCACTAGCAAATCTTAGAACACTAACCGACTTTCAATCGTTAATAATCAGACTAGCCTCACCTGAGGAAATTCGGGCGTGGTCAAGGGGAGAAGTTACCAAACCTGAGACAATCAACTATAGAACACTTAAACCAGAAAAGGATGGTTTATTTGATGAAAGAATCTTTGGGCCCACCAAAGATTGGGAATGTTATTGCGGAAAGTATAAGAGGATAAGGTACAAGGGTGTGGTTTGTGATAAGTGTGGAGTCGAAGTAACCCAGAGCCGTGTTAGGAGAGAAAGAATGGGGCATATTAGCCTAGCTACACCAGTAGTTCATGTCTGGTTTTTCAAAGGAGCTCCTTCCAGGGTTTCTCTTCTCCTTAATGTTTCACCAAGGGCGATAGAGCAGGTAATTTATTTTGCAAAATACTTGGTCCTTTCCGTTGACAATGCAGGCAAAAAGAAAGCGGCTAAAAGGATTGAGGAAACACGCGAGGAAAGACTAAAAGAAGTTGTCGAAATGTATAAAAAGAGACGCGAAGAGTTGGAAGCTGAGTCTCTTGAGGAAAAAGAGAAAGCCGAAGGGAAAATAAAAAATAAAGAACAGCTGTCACTGGCTCTTTCAGAAATTGATCTTGATTTGCGCAAGAAACAAGCCTCTCTTGAAAAGGAAGAAAAACTAACAACTGAAAGGACAGGGCAACTATTTGATGGGTTAGCCTCTTTGGTAAGAAGTCTTAAAGAAATGTCTATCTTGGGAGAGGAGGAATACGACCAGCTAGCTGAATACGAACTCGTTGATTTTATAGATGCAAAGATGGGTGCAGAGGCTGTTTTAGAAGCACTAAAGAAAGTCAATCTTGAAAAATTAGCCGCCGAATTGAGAGAGGAAATAAAGGAACTAAAGAGCTCCAGTAGTAAGTATGTAAAAATTTCGAAAAGACTAAAAATTATTGATGGTTTGAGGAGGGCAGAGATTGACCCAACATCAATGATTATGAAAGTCCTTCCTGTTCTACCCCCGGACTTGAGACCAATGGTGCAACTTTCGGGTGGCCGCTTTGCAACAAGCGACTTAAATGATTTATATAGGAGGGTAATAAACCGAAACAACAGGCTAAAGCATTTGATTGGTCTCGGCGCCCCCGAGATTATTCTTAGAAATGAAAAGAGAATGCTTCAGGAATCGGTCGACTCATTGATTGATGCTTCCCAAAGAAAGGCTACAAGGAGAGGTCGGGGAAGGCAGCCTCTAAGATCACTTTCAGACATGCTTAAAGGTAAGCAGGGAAGATTTAGGCAAAACCTTCTCGGAAAAAGGGTGGACTATTCTGGCCGCTCGGTCATCATTGTTGGCCCAGAACTAAGACTTAACCAGTGCGGTATTCCAAAAGATATGGCGCTTGAAATGTTTAAGCCATTTGTTCTAAGAGAAATGATTACAAGGGGAGTTGCTCCTAATGTGAAATCTGCCAAAAACATGCTTGAGAGAAGGCCGGCGGAAGTCTTTGATATTCTTGAGGAAATAACTCAAAACCACCCTGTTCTTTTGAATCGTGCACCCACATTACACAAACTATCTATGCAGGCATTTTATCCTGTGCTTATCGAGGGAAGCGCTATCAGAATTCACCCGGCAATTTGTTCTGGCTTTAATGCCGACTTTGACGGAGACCAGATGGCAGTCCATGTGCCTTTATCTAAGAAAGCGATAGACGAAGCTCAAGAAAGAATGCTTCCAGAGAAAAATCTATTAAGACCTGCAGACGGATCCCCTGTTTCCACACCAGCCTCGAAAGAAATGGCATTAGGTGTTTATTACTTGACGAGTGTTAACACAGAGCTTGAAAAAGCAAAGACAGTCTTTACAGACGCCAACGAGGCAATTGTTGCTTACCAAATTGGAAAGATAGACATAAGACAGCTCATTGATGCCCGCATTGACGGTAAAGTTCTAGAAACAACAGTGGGTAGAATACTTTTCAACGAAGTTCTCCCGGAGAACTTTGGATATGTAAACGAGTCTGTTACATCAACGGTGATTAAGCAGCTGTTTATTAAAGCTTATGCCAGTGTCAGTGAGGACAAGGTTGTTGATATGGTTGACTCAATTAAAAACCTCGGCTTTATGGGAGGTACACTTTCGGGCCTATCTTTCGGTATTTTCGACGCAGAGACACTGCCTGAAAAAGGTAAGATTCTGGAAGCTGCTGAAAAGAAAGTTACGGAGATTGAAACTAATTTCGCACAAGGCTTGATTACAGAAGAAGAGAAAAAGAGACTTTCTCAAGAGGTTTGGATTGAGACAACAGAAGACTTGGCAGATAAAACATGGGACTTATTAGACCCAACAAGCCCGATTCGTGTAGTTATTGATGCCAAGGTTGGTCGTGCAAGCCGTGACCAAGTTAAACAGCTTGCTGCCATCAGGGGTTTGGTCGTTGATCCTCTTGGAAAAATTGTTGAATTGCCAATTAAATCCAACTTTAGAGAAGGGCTTTCTGTGTTTGAGTATGTCACTTCTAGCCGAGGTTCCAGAAAAGGTCTCACCGACTCAGCCCTTAAAACCGCTGATGCCGGGTACTTAACAAGAAGGCTTGTTGATGTTGCCCATGACATCATTATCAGGCTCGAGGACTGTAAAACAGATAACGGACTAACCATCCGCGCCGCAGACCGCTCAAAGAGTTTTGCACAAAGAATTATTGGCAGGTATTTGGCACAGGATGCAAAAGGGAAGGGTGACAAGGTAATTTTGGCCAAGGGCGAAGTCATAGATGAAGAAAAAGCACAAGAGATAGAAGAAGGTGGAGTTGAAGAGGTTGTGATTCGCTCACCTCTGACTTGCGGAAGCAGATACGGTATTTGTTCTGTTTGTTACGGATGGGATCTTTCAAACAAGAAGAGAGTTGATGTGGGCATGCCTGTCGGTGTTGTTGCAGCACAATCTATCGGCGAACCAGGCACACAGCTTACCATGAGAACAAAACACACAGCTGGAGTTGTTGGTGTCGATGTTACCCAGGGTCTACCTCGTGTTGAGGAACTCTTTGAAGCAAGAACGCCTAAAGTTCTTTCTCCGCTTACTGAAATTTCCGGCAAAGCTATAGTGCAAGAAACCGCACAAGGCTGGAAAGTTACTATTGAGTCAGTTAACACCAAGCCAAAAGAAGAAAGAGAATATTTGGTTCCAAAAACAATAAAACTTGCAGTTGAAGACGGGCAACTGGTTGATGCTGGAACCCAACTTGCACAAGGCTCGCTTGATATTAAAGAAATTCTTTCCATCAGGGGTCTAAGGTCTGCTCAGGAATATTTAGTTAACCAAATACAAGATGTTTATGAGTCTCAAGGGATACCAATAAACGACAAGCACTTTGAGGTGATTGTTAGGAAGATGAGTGACGAGGTAAGGATAGTTACATCGGGCGACACATCACTCTTGCCAGGCGAGCTTTTGGA
Organism: uncultured bacterium; assembly: GCA_937928235.1. Taxonomy (GTDB): domain Bacteria; phylum Patescibacteriota; class Microgenomatia; order UBA8517; family UBA8517; genus CALEZE01. The sequence goes on from CALEZE010000139.1 coordinate 12,583, forward strand.
CAAAGCGGCCTTTGAAGAGGAAAACGAAAAAGTACTAGCAGAAGGAGGGGAGCCCGCAAGTGCGCAACAAGTAATACTCGGTATTACTAGAAGGGCGCTTTACACCGAAAGCTGGTTGTCTGCCGCTTCATTCGAACAAACTACTGATGTTCTAACCGAGGCAGCCCTTCTTGGAAAAGAAGACAGACTGTTGGGTCTAAAAGAGAATGTTATTATTGGTCGACTTATCCCCGTGACTCCCGAATCCGCGACCTTGTCGGAAGAGTAGCCCTCATGTTAAAATGTCGCGTCAACCCGGAAGGGTAATATTATGCCAACAGTATCGCAATTAGTTAGAAAAGGAAGAAAAACGCCTGGAAAAAAGACAAAAAAGGCGGCTTTGAGGCGTTGGTTTAACGCCAAGGACAGAAAATTCGGGGAGGAGGCATCCCCCTTTAAGCGAGGCGTGGTGCTTTCTGTCAGAACAATGACTCCAAAAAAACCCAACTCCGCACTTCGGAAGGTTGCGAGGGTAAGGCTTTCCAATAAACAGGAAGTTACAGCTTATATTCCAGGAGAGGGTCATCAGCTAGCAGAACACTCTGTTGTCATGATAAGAGGTGGAAGAGTAAAAGATCTACCGGGAGTTAAATACCAAGTGGTGCGCGGAAAGTACGACACAACAGGCGTGGTTGGAAGAGTTAATTCCAGAAGTAGATATGGTACTAAAAAAGGAGGAAGCCCTGCGGCTAAGACTGCACCTTCAACAGAAGGGGCCTCGGAGGAATAAAGTATGGCACGAAGAGGACAAGCGAAACCAAGAAAAGTTGCTCCGGATCCAGTTTACAAAAACACAACTGTTTCAAAGCTCATAAATAGGGCGATGAAAGATGGCAAAAAAACTGTCGTTCAAAAGCAAGTTTATAAGGCATTTGAAATTATTGAAGAGAAGACCAAAGAAAAACCCCTTGATGTGTTTGGTCGCGCAATGGAGACCATCAAGCCTACCACAGAAGTCCGCCCAAGGAGGGTTGGAGGTGCTGCATACCAAGTTCCCATGCCCGTTCGTGGGGCGAGACGAGAGGCTTTAGCAATTCGTTGGCTAATAACCGCAGCGAGGGCTCGAACAAATTCCGAATTCAGAACTTTTGCAGAAAAGTTGGCAGCCGAAATACTTGATGCCGCCAATGGTGAAGGTGGAGCAGTTAAAAAGAAGCAGGATGTAGAGAGAATGGCAGAAGCCAACAGGGCTTTTGCACACTTCAGGTGGTAGTAAGGCACATTTTCGCAGGTAAAGCCTCATACCCTGATATGTTTTTGGTGTAAAGTAAAAAAATGGCAGGACAGCAAGCAAAGAAAAAATCAGCAATAGTTTCAACGGTTACAGAAGACCGTGAGGTTCCTATGGAGAGACTCCGTAATATAGGAATTATTGCCCATATTGATGCTGGGAAAACCACTACTACAGAAAGAATTCTTTTTGAAACAGGTAAGACTTACCAACTAGGGAGTGTAGACGAGGGAACGACCGCGACAGATTGGATGGATCAAGAAAGGGAGCGTGGTATTACTATCGTCTCCGCCGCTATTACCACTTTCTGGACACTTGAGAAAGGAACAAGCGTGGCTGATGGTAGGTACAGAATTAACATCATTGACACCCCTGGTCACATTGATTTCACTGCTGAAGTAGAGAGGTCTTTGAGGGTATTGGACGGTGCAGTCATGGTTTTTGATGGCAGAACTGGGGTAGAAAGTCAGTCAGAAACCGTCTGGAGACAGGCAGACAAATACCGAGTACCTAGGGTTTGTATTCTTAACAAACTAAACCTGGTTGGGGCGGATTTTGAAGGGAGCATAAAGTCTATAAAACAGCGTCTGGGTGCAAATGCTCACGCTGTACAACTTCCAATAGGTTCAGAACACGCACTAAGAGGTGTTGTTGACCTTATTCAAATGAAGGCGTTTACATACAAAGGTGTTGAAGACAACAAGTTGACAGAAGAGGAGATTCCAGCCGACCTTAAAGAAAAGGCAGAACAATATAGAGCAGAGCTTATTGAGGCTGTTGCAGAATACGACGATGAGGTACTAGGTAAATACCTAGATGGCAAAGAGCTTGAGGAGGCAGATATCAAGAAAGCGATCCGAGCTGGGGTGGTAGCAGGAAAGTTCTTTCCTATACTTGGAGGAGACAACAGAACGGCGACAACCCAATTGTTACTAAATGCTGTTGTTGAATACTTACCTTCACCGATTGATTTGCCACCCATTGAGGGAAGAAACCCAAAAACAGATGAAGTTGAGAAGCGAGCTCCAAAGAACGACGAACCTTTTAGCGCTCTTGCTTTCAAAGTTGTTACAGACCCCCACGTTGGAAGGTTGGTTTATCTGAGAATTTATTCTGGAACCTTAGCTGCTGGTGAGAAAGTTTACAATGTAAGCAAACAAACCCAGGAAAGGATAGGAAAACTTGTTTTGCTTCATGCTGACCAAAGAGAACTAGTGGACAAAGCATTTGCTGGAGAAATTGTTGCAGCGGTTGGTATTAAAGACACTACAACAGGTAACACTCTTGCAACACCAGACAAACCCGTACTTCTTGAGTCAATTACCTTTCCAGAACCAGTTATTTCTTTGGCCATTGAGCCTGCAACCAAGTCTGACCAGGAAAAAATGGGACAAGCTCTTAACAAACTGTCAGACGAAGACCCTACTTTCCAAATTAAATCAAACCAGGAAACTAGTCAGACGATTATTTCTGGAATGGGTGAGTTGCAACTTGAAATCTTGGTTGACAGGATGAAGAGAGAATTCAATGTTGACGCTAAAATCGGTGCCCCACAGGTTGCATATAAGGAAACAATTAAAAAGACCGCAACCGGTGAGGGTAAATACATAAGACAAACTGGAGGTCGAGGCCAGTATGGGCATGCACTGTTGAGGGTTGAGCCACTTGGTAGAGGTGAAGGCTTCGTATTTGAATCTGAAATTAAAGGCGGAGCCATTCCCGCCGAGTTTATTCCTGCAGTCGAAAAAGGTGTTAATGAGAAATTAGACAAAGGAATTATGGCAGGTTACCCCATGACAGATATGAAGGTTGTTGTGTATGACGGTTCTTACCATGATGTTGATTCAAGCGAGGTGGCGTTTAAAATCGCAGGCTCAATGGCTTTAGAGGAGGCAGCCAAAAGGGCTGACATGGTTCTATTAGAGCCGATTATGAAGGTAGAGGTAGCAACACCAGAGGAATTTATGGGAGACATTATTGGGGACCTTTCAAGCAAAAGGGCACAGATTCAAGGAACCGAAGAGCGGGGCGGTATGACAATTGTTAATGCACTAGCTCCATTGGCCGAACTTACTGGGTATGTGACCAAGGTGCGTTCAATTTCTCAAGGTCGGGCAAACCCTTATATTGAACCAAGTCACTATGAAGAAGTGCCAAGAAATATTGCAGAGAACCTTGCAGCAGCAAACACAGGCTCGTCCAACGAAGAGTAGCTTGTGCCTAGATTAGGGCATATATACCCAATAACCATGTCGGCCTTTCTTGACTGATATCTTGTTTGTTTATTTACCCTTGAGGCTCTCCATCTCTAGGGTGGTCAACTTTTCCCCACACATTTCTCATCCGTTCCCATAGTTGCCCCTCTTCATCTAGAGCAAAAACATGAATGTTCCCGCCCCCTCGTGGAGTTTGTTCGAAAACAGTTGAAACTTGTTTGAATTTTACTGGCATAATTTATCACCTCCTTTATCCAACATTGATTAATTGTGACAGAGGCTTTTCGAGGTTTTCAATAGCACTTTAGCCTCAGGACGTGGTAGAATAGCCATGTGGCAGAAGAAATGAATCTTGCCACCTTCCTGCACAGGTACGGCACAAGCACCGCCTGCCTAAAAGCAATTAAGGAACTTAAGTACCCCAAGGGCATTTATTGCCAAAAATGCGAAAAAGTTACTAAATTCCACAAAATAAAGGGCCGACAAGCCTATGAATGTTCCTGTGGATTCCAGGTTTATCCCCTCAAAGGAACCATCTTTGAAAACAGTAAGACACCTCTCCAGTACTGGTTTTACGCTATTTTTGTAATGTCAGCCACTCGTTCTGGTGTATCTGCTAAACAACTACAGAGAGAGCTTGCAGTGAGCTATAAAACAGCCTGGAGAATAATGATGAAGCTCAGAAAGGTGATGGCAGAAAGTAACACAGGACTACTTACAGGTGAGGTCGAGGTAGATGAAACATTCGTAGGAGGAAAGGGTTACAACAGAGGCAGGCAATGGTGGCAAGGATGGGAAGAAAAAGAAAAACAAGTTGTCTTCGGTATGGTTGAGAGAGGCGGAAGAGTTAGGACAAGACATGTGCCAAATACCGGGAAACGTACACTTTTGAAGCCAATCAAAGGCCATATTCACCCGAAAGCGTTTATCCATAGCGACAACCTCAATGCTTACTGGAACCTACACAAGGAGGGCTACAAACACGATTTGGTAAACCACAGTAGAAAATTTGTCGACGGACCGGCACACACCCAAAACATTGAGAACTTTTGGAGTCATTTTAAGAGAGGTGTTACGGGTGTTTACAGACATGTTTCGCCCAAGTATCTAAATCTTTACAGTGAGGAGTACGCTTTTCGCTATAACCTGAAAGGCTGTCCGGGATTCGAAAAGATTCTTGAAAATACTGTACAACCCGTATACACTAACCATGGCATCAATAATGGATAAAAAGCTTCAAGTAAGGGCTTTGCAAATTGTGTTCTTCCTAGAACACATAAACTTGTCAGACAAGCTTTTCGTAGCGAGCTCTTTTCAGAAAGAGTTTGACAGCTTGTTTGACGACACACCTGTTATATTGCCCGTTCCAGACGATGCTCCACAAGAAATTCCGAGAGTTACCCTGTCTAGTAAAAACAAAACTTACGTTTGCAATATAGCGACAAACAGAGTGGACTTGGTTCACCAAATGCCCGGAGATATGAGTCCGATGGTCATAGAGGATACAAAGAAGAGTATTAATACGCTGTCGTTAAAACTGAATAAGCTCCTGACCAAGAAGCTCGAGGCGTCAAGTTACAGAACTGGGCTAATAATGAATCTTGAAGTTCCCGACCAAGATGGAGGTCTAAAATTTATGAAGAAATACATACTAGGCAAGCCAGAAGACAATGCCATAGAAGTTCGATTACACAAACGTTATTTACAGAAGCTTAGCTCTATAGAAGTTAACAACTGGATTAGAATAAACTCTGGAAATAAGGCTAAGAGCAGCGATGGACAACCTCCTCTAAGGATAATTTCTGATATTAATTCTGTCCAGGATAAAACTTACAGAGTAAATGAGAAATTTACCGAGAGTTTTTTCAAAAATGCGATTGAGCTATCTCTAGAAACCGTAAGCAAAATTTTAGAAGCAGATAAAAATTAAATGTATACACACAAAGCAGCCGGTTATAGTTTAAACACAGAGTTTCCAGAAACCAGGTTTTATAAAAAACCGCAAACCCAAGAATTGGACGCGTGGATTACAGCGAAATGGACTGAAAACAGGGTTACCATAGAACAACACGTTACCCCTCGAAAGACAGACCCATCGAGCTTGTGTTCAAGTTCTCTAGATGCGCTAGAGTTTCTTCGTACACAAAACCCAAATCTGTCAGTTGACAGCTTCGTAGCAACAAAAGCTCTCAATTACTCGAAAATTCAGAAGGTGTACACGTTTGACAAAGGCAATTCCGTATCTATCAAAGTTTTTCTAGAGATGCCTACCTATGATTATCGCCTTATAAGACAACTTCTTGAAGAAGTTGAGTTTCCTTTAAAAGACTTCTTTAGAGACCGCCTGATTTTTGTGGAATATATACCAGTTTTTAAAGGAAATATTGAGCCTAAAGAAATGAGGTTAGTTTATGATAGACAAGCCAACGATTCCTGGGTAGGTCATATTCACTTTTGCAAACCAGAGACATACGAGGGTAAACCTGAAAGCTATGAGACCCAGAACTTTGAAAGTATGATGGAAATTGTAGACCCTGGTCCACTAGACATCTAAAGATGAAATGGCTGATATCAAGGCACACAAACTTCAGGCTCAACACAACTACAAGTTAGCAAAAGAACTTCCAGAAAAGTATCGTGACTGGATAGTAACAACTCTTTTCTACTCCGCCCTCCACTACGCAGAAATATTTGTTATTAGTAAGACAAAAAAACACTCAGAAGAAATAGCAGAGGAGGTAAACAAACTACGAAAAATAGAGGAAGATGACCGAAAACAGTCTATACATGCAGCCAGGGAGGAAGCTCTCGGAAGAAAAGACTTTGATACACAACTAGCCTACTCCGAGCTAAGGAATATGAGCGAATGCGCAAGGTATATAGAAAGAACTCAAGGAAAGACCGGATATGACTTTATAGGAGAAGACAGTGTTAAACAAGCACGAAGACTAACAGACCTTATTAAAAAGAAACTTAAGTAGAGCGCCTTAGCTTTTGTTAGGGTTATTTTTTAACGCTTTGCGGAGGGAAGATAAAAGCTTCTTTCCACTAATTCTGCCTCTCTCAATTTTATTCTGTAGCGCTCTGTCTTGAGGATTTTTCTCATGCCTGTCTATTATCATCCCCAATGTAATAGGCTTATCTTTTGCCATGACTCATTCTATCATGCAACAGTAAGTTGGGTGGTATATAATTAGCCAAATAACCTAAACCCTTTGGGGCATGGTTTAAAGACGTTCGCACGAAGACAGCTCTCTGTCAGAGCGTGCGAACGCCACACTGGGAAACCTTTGTGAGACCGTAAGGTCAACCTGGCAGGGAGCTTTTTTGTGAAGAAAATAAGAACATTACTAAAAGTAATAGGTTACGGGCTTTTGGTGATTTGGGTATTGGGTATGGCGTATGATGGTTTCACAAATTGGGGCATCATTGGCTTTTTCGCTGGCTTTTTCCTCTTCATTCCTTTTACTATCTACACCCTTTTCTTGTTTCTAATTACTGGTCAGTTTGGGGAACTAGTAGTTTCAATACTTTACCTGGCCTTCACATACCTTCTGATTTTTCAGGCTGACGAGTGAACTAGCCTCGCACATGGCTATACGGGATAATTGCCTAGATTAGGCCTTGACATGCGTAAGGAGTGTTTTTTATAATTCCTAACGTGGGCCAAGGAGCCCTCGTTTGTTTGTAAAGAGGCAGGAGAACTGCTAAAATACAAAAACTGAAAAGCAAATAAAATGGCAGGAGACACAAAATCAAAATTTGAAAGGACAAAGCCACATGTCAACATCGGCACAATTGGCCATGTCGACCATGGTAAGACCACTTTAACGGCAGCTATTTCTACAGTTCTATCTAAGAATGTTTCAGGTGGTGCGAACAAAGCTTACAAGTTTGACGAGATAGACAATGCTCCAGAAGAGAAAGAGCGAGGTGTTACCATTAACATTTCTCACATTGAGTACGAGACAGACAAGCGCCACTATGCCCACATTGACGCTCCTGGTCACGCTGACTACATCAAAAACATGATCACAGGCGCCGCCCAGATGGATGGCGCTATTTTAGTTATATCAGCAGCAGATGGCCCAATGCCTCAAACAAGAGAGCATGTCATCTTGGCAAGACAGGTCAATGTTCCTGCTTTAATCGTTTTCCTTAACAAGGTTGACACAGTGGATGACCCTGAAATTGTTGACCTAGTTGAAGCAGATGTAAGAGATCTTCTTAAGAAATACGAATACCCAGGAGACGAAGTTCCTATAATCAAAGGTTCAGCTCTCAAAGCACTTGAGGGTGATGCTGAAGCTGAAAAGCAGATAATGGAGCTCATGAAGGCAGCTGATGAATATATCCCTGATCCAAAAAGGGATACAGACAAACCTTTCCTTATGCCTGTTGAGGATGTTTTCTCAATTAAAGGTCGAGGAACAGTTGCTACTGGTAGGGTTGAGAGAGGGGAGCTTAAGGTAAACGAGGAAATCGAACTTGTCGGAATCAAGGACACCACAAGCACAACTGTTACAGGTCTTGAGATGTTTAGAAAAATTTTGGACGAAACCGTTGCAGGAGACAATGTTGGAGTTCTTTTGAGGGGTGTTGAAAAGAACGATATTGAAAGAGGCCAAGTGTTGGCAAAACCAGGCTCAGTTACCCCTCACACAGAGTTTGAAGCAGAAGTATATATCCTTTCTAAGGAAGAGGGTGGTAGGCACACACCGTTCTTCACTGGTTACAAGCCACAATTCTTCGTGCGAACAGCAGATGTGACAGGCGAGGTAACACTTCCGGAGGGAATTGAAATGGTTATGCCTGGAGACTCTGCAAAGATGAAGGTTAAACTAATTGCCCCTGTTGCTATGGAGGATGGTTTGAGATTCGCAATTCGAGAGGGTGGTAGCACAGTTGGAGCTGGAGTTATCACAAAGGTAGTTAAATAAGGTTGTTCGCACCTGAAAAAGGGCTAAAATGCCAGTAGGAAGACTTCGAGTAAAGCTAAAAAGCTATGACCACCGCGTAATCGACGAAGCGGCGGCTAAGATATTGGATTCAGCAATAGCAACTGGCGCAAAAATTGTAGGCCCTATCCCCCTTCCAACCAAAAGAACCGTTATTCCTGTACTTAAATCCCCATTTACAGACAAAGACGCCCAGGAACATTTTGAGGTTTTGGTGCACAAAAGACTGATTGACCTGCAAGACCCTTCTGAGCGCACAATCGATTCTCTTTCCAACTTGGATCTTCCAGCAGGAGTCTCCATAGAAGTGAAGATGTAAAGCGCATGAGTTTTCGAGTAAGAAAGGCCTCGCTCAGAGACATAGAAGGTTTTTTCGAATTATTCAAAAAGAGTTTACAGACCCAGTTTCCTCAATATACGAACAACACAATCAGGTACTTTTTAGATGTCGATTATCGTTTGTCTTGGCTGAAGGAAGCAATAACAGAAAAAAAGAGGCTCGTACTTATAGCCGAAACGAGCAAGGGCGAGATAATTGGGTATCTGTTTTCGGGGAAGCCTTATGGGGGTGTGGGGTTTTGTAACTGGGTTGCTGTTGATGACAAATATAAAAAACAGGGGGTCGGCACAGCCTTGCTAAACAAATGGGAAGATGTCATGAAGAAACAAGGGGCTCATATAGTGCAACTTCTGACCGTGGAAAGAAACATTGCGTTTTATAAGAGTCGAGGGTACAAGCTAGTGGGGGAAATCCCAGACAATTATTTTGGTACAAATGACCACCTTTTTTACAAGCTTCTCCAGAAGCCGAAAGAAACCAATTTTCTTCGTGGATACCTCAAGAAAAGGTAGGTGCATTTTGCCCGAAATTGTTGAAAACTAGGTTCACATACGATATAATCTCGCTATCGTGGATAAAGTTCGTC
>CALEZE010000140.1 GCA_937928235.1 uncultured bacterium
CGTCTGCCTCTGTGTCGAAGTAGTTTTTACTACCCACCATGGCCAGGATCCCGCCCGTTTGTGTATCCAAGACAACGGCTGCTCCGTTTCCCACATTCAACCTCGACAATCTTTCGACCTCCGCACTCACAGCCTGTTCTGCAAGCTTCTGAATTTCGTAATCGAGTGTTGTTGTCACCTCTAACCCTCCTTGCTCAACTAACTCCGGGCCGTACTTTTCTTCCAGGTATTGTCTTACATACATCACAAAGTGTGGGGCCTTGATATCTGTTTTATTTGGCGCAAAAGAAAGCTTGTCTTGTGCTGCTTTTTCTTCCTGCTCCATGTTTATGAACTTATTTATTCGCATTAAGCGGAGAATATCTTTTTGTCTTCTAATTCCTTCGTTAGGCGTGGGTCCGAAAGGGGAGAAGGCCGTTGGACTTTTTGGAAGACCTGCCAAAAATGCGGCTTCTGCTAGGGTGAGTTTTTCTACATCTTTATTAAAATATGTTTGCGAAGCAGCCCCAATGCCGTAGGCAGTCCCACCATAGGAGACTTCGTTAAGGTACATTTCCAAGATCTCGTTTTTTGAATAAGTTCTTTCCACTCCCAAAGCGAGAATAAGCTCTTTAACTTTTCTGACAACAGTTTTTTCAGAAGAAAGAAGAGCGTTTTTGACTAGTTGTTGTGTGATAGTTGAGCCTCCGGAAAGCTCTTCTCTTGTTACATTTCTAAAAAGTGCCCTTGCCATACCTTTTATGGAAAATCCGAAGTGTTGGTAGAATTCTGCGTCTTCAGCAGCCAAGGTGGCGAGTCGTACATGAGTTGGAATATTCTCAAGGGGTATAATAGTTCTGTTGTGGTCTTTATAAATGTTGTAAAGAAGGACTCCGTTTCTGTCATATATTCTGGTTGCTACCTCTTGTCTTCTTGTCACAAGGTCCGTGGGTGTTGGTAAGTCTTTTACTATGGCGTACCAGTAAAAGAAGCCGAAAACAAGAATGACAGAGGAGACAACTATGTGCTTTTTAGTGACGAAAACTTTAGGTATCTTAATTTCCGGTCGTTTGTAGACAACTTTTTCCTTACTTTTCTTAATAAGATTTGTTGGAATTTT
>CALEZE010000141.1 GCA_937928235.1 uncultured bacterium
TTGCTACCCAATCCCTGCCTGTTTAGTCCTGTTTCAATTTTCAGATGAATTTTTGCTTTGGGATGCTTGAGTGATATCAATTTCTTGATAGTTCGCTCGTCATAGGCTGTAAGCGAAAGATTAGCATTCACTGCTTTTTGAAGGCTCTCAAGAGGTGTGTAGCCGAGAACAAGAATCGGTTTTTTAATTCCCTCAGACCGAAGTCTCAAACCCTCTTCATAGTTATCAACGGCAAACCAATCGACCTTTTCTTTTAAGATAGAGGCCACCTCCGCTAACCCATGGCCATAAGCCTCCGCCTTAACCACAGCCATTATTTTTTTCTCACCAACAATTTTTCTAAAAACAGAGAGATTGTGAATAATCGCCTTTCTGGAAATCTCAATCCATGTTTTGTGGGTCATCTTACTCGACTGCATATTTGATAATTTTATCTAGAAATTTAGCGTAGCTTAATCCCGCAGCTCTCGCGGCCTTTGGCATTAGAGACATTGGAGTCAACCCTGGGATTGTATTTATTTCAAGAACAACAGGAGCTCCGCTTTTACTTAGCATAAAATCTATCCTTGCAAATCCCCTGCACTTTAAAAGTTTATAAACTTCCAGTGATATTTCTTGAACTTTCTTTGTAAGAGCTTTCGAGATGGGCGCGGGAACAATCTCTTCTGCCCCAGACTCAGTGTACTTTGACTTGTAATCAAAAAAATCTCCCTTGAGTGGTCTTATCTCAACCACAGGTAACGGAGAGGGTTTGTTATTTCCCATCACTCCACAAGTTAACTCTTTACCTGGAAGAAGTTCTTCTGCCAAGGCTTCCTCGCTATACTTAAACACGAGGTTGAGTGCTTTTCTCAAGTCCTTCTTGTGCCTAACAATTGAAGCCCCGACTGAGCTGCCTTGGTCGTTTGGCTTAACGAAGTAAGGTGGTTTGCCGACAACTTTTAAAACTTCTCTGGTGTCTCTACCTTTCTTGCTTATTTCCACAGACCTTGGAACCTTGATACCTACACTCTTAAGAACACTTTTAAAAAGGGCTTTGTCCATACCAAGAGCCGACGCCAGAACCCCAGACCCCGTATAGTTAATTCCCATAAGTTCAAGTTGTCCCTGAACAGTACCGTCCTCCCCAAAAGGCCCGTGTAA
>CALEZE010000142.1 GCA_937928235.1 uncultured bacterium
CTGTGATATCTGTTGTCGCCATCTGCAGTCTTCACTATACCCATAAAGTGAAAGGCTGGTCAAGCAAAAAGCATAACCAAGGCCATTGCGGCCATGCCAAAGTCCTCAATTATGGTAACCGTCGTCAGAGGAACATCAATCACTGTACCCAAACAGACACAGTTCACTTTCTTGCCTTTTGCAACCTCTAGAACTACTCCTACCCCACTAAGTGTCATAAGGCCTATTGTTGCCCAAAGTGTTGTCGGGCTTGGCCCTAGGAGGTAAGAAAGACCCAGGCCGAGTTCCAAAAAAGGATAAATATAACCATAGGTTCGCCAACGCCTTGCCAAAAGATCATAAGTTGAATAGCCTTCTGCAAAACCAGATAAGTCCAAAAGCTTAAATCCGCTAAATACCAGGAAAAATCCTGCCATAAATTGGGCCATACTTTGTCTCCAATCGAAATTGGAATTAAAGATGGCAAGAACCACAACGGGCAACAATATCATGCCAATGATTATCAAAAGAGGTTTGTATGTTTTCAAAAAAGACTTCTCCTGTTGAGAGGCACCACCCTGTCCCGAAGAATCAGCCTTCTTGGCGAGTATCAAATCCATTCCCCCACACTTGGGGCATTTACCTGGTTTGTCTGAGACTACCTCTGGGTGGTGTGGACAGGTGTAAGTTGTCATACCTTAACTTTATCAAGCCTGTCTACTTTTTCTTAAAAATTATCATTAGAGAGGTTATATAGACAAAAGCGCTAAAGGCCATAAACGGGATAGTTATATAGCCAAAGTGGGTGAAAAATCTTTCAGAGCAACTCACTGAAAAACCAATTGCTGCGCATGAGGTAAAAGGATTGTAAGTAACCTGCCCCCAATAATGAAAGGCGGCTAGAAGCCCACCTACCATGCTCAAAGGCAACACATAGCTCGCCACATCTCGTGTTTTCTTAAATAGTGCCGTGCCTAGAACAAAAACAAGTGGATACATAAATATTCTTTGATACCAGCAAAGTAAACACGGTGAATATTTGGCAACCTCAGACAAAAAGAGGCTTCCAAGAGTGGCAACTAGCGCAAAGAAAAGAGAAAGGGAGATGGCTCTTGGCTTGAGATACCTTACAATCCTGCCCCAAGGGGATTTATTAGTAAATCTGTAGTATAAAAAAATAAGAAAGAGAATTAAAAAGACGACATTTGAAGCAAGAGTTGCAACAGAAAGGAAATCTATTACAAATGCCACCATTTATTTAATTTCTGCCTCAATTAGAGCCCTAAACGGCTCGAGACCAGCCGGGTTCTCCAATTTTTGTCCATTTAAGAAAAATGTCGGGGTTCCTCTAATCTTCAAAGAATTACCAGTAATCATGTCTTTGCTGACCGCTTCTTTGGTTTCGGGTAAATCCATGGCTTCTTCAAATTTAGCAGTGTCGAGACCTATTTCCTCCGCATATTCAACAAATTTTTCTCTTGCTCCCCCACCGCTCCACTCCTCTTGCTTTTCAAAAAGCATATCGTGCATTTCCCAAAACCCTCCTTGCTTTCCAGCTGCCTCAGTTGCTAGTGCCGCAGGAAGCGCGCTTGGATGAATTGATGTCAGAGGGAAATGCCTGTAAACAACGCGCAAGTCATCCGGATATTCTTCCAGAAGAGATTTGACAACCGGATAATAGGCTCCACAGGCGGGGCACTGAAAATCTGAATACTCAACCAGGGTTGCGCTTGCAGTAGCGCTCCCCTTAATCCACTCATCATCTGAAACCTCCAAACTTTCTTCCACCGAAAGCTGTTGTGAAGGAGTCTTTAGCCAGTTTATAAATTTATTTCCTAGCCAAACAAGAGAGGCTCCTAATAGTATCCAAATCAACCACTTTTTAGCGTTTTCCATATTATTCTACGGTCTGTTCTGGACCTCTGTTGTGGAAAGCAGCAATAAACGCCTCAATTCTCGTTTCATCAAATTCTTCCAAAAGGTCCAGCCTATTCCAGGCAGTAAGAGCTACTTCTGTTTCCAGGTCTAGCCTTGGAACAACAATCACCCTTTCCCAGTCCTCCAAAAACGAGGAAAGGTTGTCAACAAGCTCGCGACAGCTTTCACTTTCAAAAGCTTCAGGTAACTCAACCTCAGCTTCTGGTGCGTTTTCTGGGGTAAATGCTGCCATATCCCCTGCTAAGCCAACCTTCATTCGCGTAAGGACACCGCTTTCGGTGGCCTCTTCCTGAGCCAGGACGGAAAGATTTAAGATTTCAGATGTAGGATTCTCGACTTGCGAACAGTTGTAGCTGAGAACGATGTAGCCGTGCTCGAGAGAGTGGATAAGGTGTCCATCTGAAATTACCCTGTCGTAAACCCCTCTTCTTGCCCAAACTGGAAAATGTGGCCCAGATGTCGGAGGGTTCGAATTGTAGGTAATACCCGTAATATTTGTTGTGTGCTCTGCGCCCATATCTTCAACCGCAATCCCTGGGCGGGTGTCGGGTGAATTGAACCAATTTACAAAGCGGTAGCCAGCATAAACAAGGCCCACCAATGCAAGTGTCCAAACAAACCATTTGCGGAATTTAAGAAGCATCTCTCCCTTTTCCCTTGCCGCCTTTTTTTCCTCTTTGGCAAGTGCTCTTTTTTCCTTTTTTGTCAATTCTTCAGCCATTTGCTTGAGAACACTTTACAACAAAAACCCAAAAAGACAAACCAAAATAAGTACCACCCACCAATATGACCTAAACTGAGTTTTATCAAAATCAAGAGGAGTCATATGAAACCACCTCTTCCAGGTTTCTGCTTTTAAATCCATCATTTGATCAACCAGGAAATGGAGAGAGAAGCTCAGAACCAAACCTGTTCCAAAAAGACTTCCCGAAGAAGTTACGACCAGGAATGTGAGAATAAGAAAAATGATTTGAAAGAGTATTGTGTGGAAAACCAAGGTTTCCCTTTCCCCTTTTGTTTGTGCCAAAAACTTTGCTGCTTCTCCAAACCTTCTCTCCCCCAACATTTGGTTCGCTCTTTGGGGCGTAAGCTCGTGCGGACGAAGAAAATAGACATAAACCAAGTGGTCCACATCTGGCAAGAAGGTGCCGATTATGCCACCCAACCAGAACGGCCAATAGGAAACATCAAACCAACCACGAAATAAAGAAACTAAGATGAAAAAGGTGACTAAAAAAGCAATGTGCAGAAAAACTTCTCGTCGCATGGCAGTACTTAAAGATTAGCTGGTTTAGCAAAGATTATCTAGACCACCATTGACTTCAAACACAGAAACTGTTAGTTTTAGCCACCTCTGTCCCCAATATGAATGAGAGAAAAGGACTGTTAACACAGCTGCCAAAAGACATAGACAAACTTGCTGATTTCATGCTCGACGAACGAGCTAGATTAACCCTAAAGCTTGAAGAAACAAGAGTAAACAACGATGCGCTTGACCAGTTAGAGCAAGCTATCAACGCCATTGGGCGTTACGAACAACAGAATGGCAGGGTTGACCTCACAGAAACCAAAATTGCGCTTGAGGAGGCACTTAAGGAGCACTTGAAACAAGCTGCTGCGTCTATGTCTGCTCCAATACTTGAAGATGCCATTGCTGTCCTTCAATCGCAGGAAATACAACTGGGAAGGTTCTCCGATCTCTGGAGGGGTGGCACCCGAAAAGATTTGGCCATGCTTGCCATGAGCTTACGAGATTCGGAGGGAAAACAAGAAGATTAAGAGACCTAGTCCAAAATTTGATGGTCGACCAAACCGGAATTAGGCATATCTTGAAAGCACATCGTCTAGCCCACTTCTCTCTATAACTTCGATTACCTCCGCCCTACCCCCTGAAAGGACCTCTGCTAGAATTCTGTGTTTTCGTCCAACCCTAATCATTAATATTCTCCCTCCTTCTTTGGGCCCTTTCCCTACTTTTGAAAGCTTACCCCTTACCACATCGCTTTCGTTGTAGTGTTTAATTTTTTCCTCTACTTGCTCCAAACTAATCCCTTCCGGAATGTAAAAATTGTCCTTGTTTTCAAAATAAAGTTTGGGTTTAGGAAATTCTCTCCTTTTTACCACCTCTTGCACCAAGCCTGACTCCCAATCCTCGCCCTCCTCTTTAGTTACCTCCTTGTGTTTCCTTTTTCTACCACTTCCCCTCATTTGTCGCGGGCCCTTTTTATCAACAAGTGAAGATGCTATTTGCACTGAACCTTTTATGCTTGGGGGGTTTCCCTTACTCTCCTTTTTTCTGTCTGATTCTGCATCCAACTCCTCCGCCAAAGAAAGGGTTGAAAGTATTCCTTCCAAAAACGCTTTCTTAATATCCAGGTACTCTTCCCTTCCATCTTGAACTATATCTAAAAAGATATCTCTCGTTTCGGGATTTAAGTCAAGAACTGCGCCGACGAGTTCTGTGTTCTGGTTTCCACCCGCCCCTTTCTTCTCTCTTGTCAAAAGAGCCTTAACTACTTGTTTCTTTAAGTCGGTGTACAGAGTTAGGCTCTCTACCCCGCTTGCAAAAAAGTCGCCGGTCACATTTCTATCAAACTGTCCTGCCCCATCTGTGCGACCCCTTCTTTCGAGTAAAGCATAAGTAATTTTCTCGCTAATCTGGCCTATTAGGCTTTCTATTTCCGCCCTCTCCACCTCCCCGTCTTCTGGGGACATAAAATTAAGATAGTCTTCAGCCTTCCAAACCCAAGGCATATCTGTATGAGTCATTACTTCATTTGCTCCACGAACAACATCTTTGTAAAAAGGCTCCTCCGCCTCCTCTGCGTTTTCTATCAAATTTCTTACCAGTCCAACCGTATACGCGGGCTCTCCAGCCAATTCCCTGATAACGCTGTTGGTGAACAAGCTACGGGCTAGGCTTATGTCTCCGAAGGATTCAACTAATTTCCTCAAACTCTCATGTCTTACATCATCCATGTCCGCAAGAACGGCCACACTCTCACTAGCAAAACTTCGCAGAACACCCATTACAAACCTTTCCTCTTGCCCCAGGCTAACACTAAAGTTGTTGCCGCTATTTATTGTGCCCGCCAATCCGGTAGTTGTTCTCAAGAGAAAATATGCGGTCCGAACACCAATGTGGAAACCTTTCCCAAACTCTACTTTCACCTGAGCAGCCCAGGCTTCGGCCAAACTGCAGTACTCTTCGGTCGTAAGTTTTGGATTTTGTATATTCTTCCATTTTTCTTGATTATTCACACTTTCTTTAATTATTCTGTCCTTTACTTGAAAAATGTAGTCACCAACTGCTACTTCTCCGATACTTGCTGTAAGCCATCCCGGAGTCGCAAGTTTACACAACATTGTCTGTACATTCTCATCCACCCTGCCCCCTCCCGCTGCGCGAATTTTGTCTGTGAACTCTTTGGTTGTGGTGTGCATATACAAACCGTCTCTAATTTGTATCGGGATGTAATTTAGGTAGTCTTGTGTTTCATACTCCCCCAGGCGCATCGCGGTTATATCTTTGTCAGTTGAATTAGCAAGAGTCTTTGCTGTGTTCTCAATAGACTTCAAAGTGTTTAGGGCCTCCGCGCACTTTTGCTTGTTTCTTATTTTTGAAATTGCCCTACGGTATTCGCTATCTACAAGGTTATATTGAGAGGCGAATTGTAAACGCAAATCTCCTGATAATTCTGGCGACATGATGTTGGGATTTTACAAAAGAAGCAACTTTGAGGCAAGAAGCGCCACGCTCTAGTTGTTGGAATAAGGAATCTTGAGGGCAACTGATGCCAAATACAGTGGGTCCAGCTTTAGCTTGTCTATAAACACCTTTCCCGGCCTGAGACGATACTTTTCTATCTCCAGGTTAAGTTCATTGTCTACTTCCACCCCCTCTTCTCTAAGTAGTTGAGCTTGCTCTTGAGCATTAAATTTTGAATGTTTTATGCTTATTCTTCCCTCATTGTTTACCACTCTCCACCAAGGAACTTCTGTTTTCCTGTCCAAGCCTCTTAATATCCATCCAACTTGCCTGGCGGCCCTGGGAATACCCACATACAAGGCAACCTGCCCGTAGCTTGCAACCTTTCCTTTGGGGATCATTTTTACAACCCTCACTACGCCTTCTTTAAACTCCGAAGCCATATTAGTCCGTAAACACCTGAACAAACATTTTTCCGTAGCGGCCGTTGTCTATAACTCCTATCCCAACTTGCCTGAACCTTTCGTCTAAAATGTTTCTTCTGTGTCCTTCTGAATTCATTAGTCCTGTATGTGCCGTTTTTGTTGTGGGAGCCAAAGCCAAATTTTCTCCAGCAAAGGAATAGCTAACTCCACCCTCCTCCAGTCTATCCCCCACATCTTCTCCATCTGGTGAGTAATGGCTAAAGTATTTTCTCTCCCACATGTCTCTGGCGTGATTCCTTGCTACAGGCACCACATTTTCTCTCCACAAAAGTTCTGGAACACCGGCCTTTCTTCTTTCTTCGTTAACAAGGGCGAGCATCGCGCCTTCTGCTTCCGTATCAACCGTTAACTCCCCCACCTCAACCTCAAGGGGTATCGACTCTGCGCTCCCGGGGCGAATGGTGAAATATGTCAGGGAATCTTCAATAATTCCCCCAAACACCTCGCCCAGCCTTGCCTCTACGCCCGATGTTTTTTCAACCAAAAATCCGCCAACTTTTGAATTTGTAATGTCTGTCTTTATCTGAGGAAGAACAGGAAAACTAAGTATCAAAGTCAGGATAAAAGATATCAAAACTGTGGCCTCGCCAACGGCCGGTATCGTCGCGATAAATTTGTCCCACTTCAGTTTATGAAACTTTTCCGGCACTTTCGTTAACGCTTTTGCAAACAAAATGCCCAACAAGGCTTCCGAAATAACCGCCGTAAAAAGGAACCCTAAGGCGTGGGCAACAGACCTAGTGAGTGCAAAGTTTGCCCTTAAAAACTCAGAAACATAGCCATAAGTTGTAAGCGCCAGGAAAAGAGACCCCAAAAATGCCGCGAAATCAGCAAGCATCACCCAAAAACCAGCCTTGAAAGATTCCAAAACAAAGAAAACAAAAACAAGAAGTATCACCAAATCTATCCAATTACCGTTAAATATTTCCATATTATTTCTTCTTCTTTTCCTTGGAAGCTTCTTTGAGTTGTTTTAGTTTCCAAAGAAAAAGGGCCGGAACATTTTTGACATTTTGCGCATCAGTTACGAAGGTTCTTGCATCTTCCATTAAACCTCTTGGGGTGTCCTTGGCAAGCTTGATGTAGAGAGATTTGTTTTTAAGGTCCCCCAACTCTTTGGCTAATTCGTAGCCATACTTTTGGAATTCCTGGGATACATACTTATCCTCGTTGCTCGTCTTGTATTTATCCAAAACATCCCCGAGGTTTGTAAATCCTTTTACAGTTTTTTGTTTATCACTCATTGCGCATTAGAAAAGTGGCGTAAAGTGACGCAAAGACAGCGGGAATGGAAAGCCAGACCCACCCAGCGGCACCAAGGAAAACCACAACAGCACCAAGTGCAGCTCCCGCAATATAGCCAACAGAAATAGAATACTCGTGGGCAACTCCAAAAACAACACTGTCCGCCCTCTCGCCTCTTAAGAACTCCTGCCTTTTTATCTTCATCCACCACAAAGGCGAAACGAACCTGTTGGCAACATCGGAAATTGCTACAGAAAAAGGTGTCGTCGACAAGAATCTTGCCACCCAAGTTGCAGACATTACCACCCCACTAGTTAAAAATAGCTTCTTGTTTGCCCCTTTGTCGTAAACCTTGCCCATAAGAAAGATTGCGATGCTGTTTGCTATCATCACAATACTCCCAACAACCCCCAAAATAACATAGCCACCCAAAACCACGAACATATAAACTGGCCACAAAAACGACTGTATCCCATCAGAAACCGACCAGTAAGTCATAGCAGAAAACACCTTTTTGTTTTCCTTGAGAAACGAAAATACCTTCACCAGTGCGTAAGTTTCTGTGTGTCTTTTGTGATGTTTCATGGCAAATAGTGGAATAGCAGAAACAAGAAGAACGAAAATAGCAACTAAAAACATTGCATCAAATCCTAAAAACGAAACAAGCAAACCCGAAATAACTGGGGCACTGACATTGGCGAGTCTACCCAACATTAAAAGAAGGCCGGATTGCTCCCCCACTCTTTTTTCATCATCGTCGTCAAGAAAAATTGCATGAAATGGAATGTAGTAGGCAGGTATTGCAATTCCACCCAAAATCGCTGCGGGGATTAGGGGCAGTAGATTACCAGGCCCCGCCCCTATTAGCAAAAACACTTTTGCTACGGCGAGCATGAGAGAAACAAACATCGGCCACCTGTAGCCAACCTTTGAAACAAATTTTGCCACTAAATCGGCAAAAACAAGTGTCGCCAGCCTTTGTCCTGCAAAAAACAAGATTACATACCAAGTTCCAGTTTCAAGGCTGCCACCTAAACCAAATATATAAATAACACCAAAAAGGTTAAGCATTCCCAATGCAAACTGAGAAATACTAAAATTTATAATGAGCGCCGTATATCCATCCCTTTTCCTTGCTAATTCTTGAAGTGTGTGGAAATACTTATTTAAGGTGTGAATCATTGAGTTCTTGTACTATCTTAGCAAGAACTTCGGTAAGCAGGCCAAATTCCTTTTCTGAAAAAGGATGTAAAACATAGTCCTCCCCTTCTATCCGAGACTCCTTTGTTCTACTATCTACACCAATTCTCACATGCCAAAAGTTCCTTCGGCCTGTCTTTTTGTAGATATCATTCAAGCCGTTGTGGTCCTTGGGACCCCTTCCTTTTTGAACTTTGTAATTACCAAGAGGAATATCTAAATCATCATGAGCAATAAACAAATCATCCATTCCAACTTCGGGGTGTTTTTTTAATATGTACTTCAAAACATTACCAGAGTCGTTCATAAAGGACTGAGTTTTAATGGTTTCTATTTTGAGGTTCTCTTTCTCAAACCATTTATAAAGAAGGTTTCCCTTTTTGCTTTCTGTCCAGTTCTCCGCTCGTGTAGAAGACTTTTTCGTTAAATAATCCGACAACAAATCTGCCAGCAAATGCCCAGCATTGTGCCGCGTTTGTTCATATTTTTTACCCGGGTTTCCCAAGCCGACTACAATCTTCATGTTGAGGCATTGTAGCACCTTCAGGATTTGTAAGCTCTTAAGCTTTGCTTGCTAAGTTCCTTGCGTACTTTCCAAAGAAAGGAACCTCCCACTCCTCCCCCTGCCATGCTTTGTAGATAAGCATTAGCCAAAGGATAAACATTACTATGTTAATCAAAGGAACTAGAATCAAAAGAACTATTGTTAAAGCCATTATCCACTGCAAGACGAAAAGCCCAATAAATACAACTATGGACTGCATTGCGTGGAACCTAACAAACTTGTCTTTCTCTAGAACCAAGAAAATAATACCTGTTATTGGGCCAAGGACATAAGCCAAGGCGCCGGAAGTTTCTTTTTTAAGACCTGTAGATGATTTTGCTGCCAAATTACTCACCGCCTTTCTTTCCTAATCTTTCCAAAAAAGTACCCCGCGGTCAATCGGCAATCTAAACAAAAACAGTTACAACAAAGGCTGTATACAAAAGAAGTAAAACCCCTGCCTCCCACCTATCCAACCTCATCTTGCTCCTGACAAAAAACCAAAAGGCTAGGAATATCAGCACGAAAAACATTACCGCCTCTTTATATTCTTCCAGGGCGACAACACTAAACGGACTTATGGTTACCGCAACTCCCAAAACAAGGGTTGAGTTAGCAATAATTGAGCCTAGGATGTTCCCAAAAAACATACCTGGTTCGTGGTCGTTAACAGACCTAAGAGAGAAAGCAATTTCCGGAAGTGTTGTGCCAATAGACAAAATAACAAGACCAACAAGAAAGACAGGTAGGTCCGCCAAAACTGCGATTTGTTTGGCCACTCTAACTATCATGTCAGCTGAAAAAAGCAAAAGAGCGACCCCAATAAAGAGCCTCCCAAGCTCTCTTTTCCTTGCTCCATTGATATGATTAAACTGCCTGACAAATCTGTAAAAGAAACTTTCTTTTTTGTGCTCCTCGGCAATCTCTATAAATCTCTCCCTAAAAAGACTAGTTGCATAGGCTAGATATGTTGTTATCAGAATTAACCCATCCACCCTGCTCAAATCACCATCCAGGACCAGAAGAATTGGCAGAACTCCTGCGGCAAGTGCAATGCCCACATCTCGCTTCAAGAAATCCCCTCTAACATTGACTCGTCCGGCAATCAGGGCAGAAAACCCCGCAACCAAAGACAGGTTTGCTATATTTGCCCCAAGAACATTTCCGAAAGAAAGGTTTGATGCAGATTCCAAAGAAGAGGTAAGCGCAACAAAAAGTTCGGGGAAGGATGTGCCCAAAGCAAGGAGAATAGCAGCAAGTGCAAAAACACCTGTATGGGTTTGTGCAGCCACTCTTCTAAGGGCAACAACCACCATCTCCGCAGCTTTAATAAGAACGAGCGAGAAGAAAATAAGTACTAGTATTAGTCCTGGAACCATTCTGTGTGTTTTCTGACAACCACCTTTGTTGTCTCAATCATTATAAACATTAGGACCGAGGCAGCAAAAGCACCCATCCAGTAGTGGAGAGGCAAAATGGCAACAGAGAAAAATTCCCTTCCAACTTTTGTCAAAAAAGGAAAAAGTTGTATCCCAAAACCCGCGAACACAGCCCACAAGAGCCATTTGTTTGAAAAAATATCCGTCCTCCAAAAAGGCTCCTTGAGAGTTCTCACAGAAAATACATAAAAAAGCGAATTCACTCCAAGTATCAAGAAAGCAACAGACCTTGCAACCTCCACGCTCTCCCCTATGTTTAGGAGGTATACAAAAAAGACTAAGGCTGTAAGCCCTGAAAACACACTCACTATACCTATCAAAAGTTTCATCCAAGAAGCTGCCAAGTGAGTTTTGGGAGCTCTTGGCGGCTCATTCATTATATCTTTCCTTTTAGGGTCAACTGTTAAGGCCAGGTTCGGAAAGCCATCAGAAGCTAGATTAATCCACAAAATCTGAGTCGCTGTAACAGGAAGGGGTAAGCCCAAAAACATACCCCCAACGACTGCAATTATTTCGCTGAATGCATCGCTAAGAAGATAAAGGATAATTTTTCTTATGTTGTCAAAAATACCCCTACCCTCTTCAACTGCCGCAACTATTGTTGCAAAGCTCGAATCAAGAAGCACCAGATCCGCCGTTTCTCTGGCAACATCAGTTGCTTCCCCAACAACTATTCCGATATCCGCTTTCTTGATGGCGGGTGCATCGTTAACCCCATCTCCCATCATCGCAACCACCTCACCTTTTGCTTGCAAAGCTTCTACAATACCAAGTTTTTGCTCAGGTGTGGTTCTGGCAAAAAGCTTCACGCTTTTGTCTCCCGACAAACGACTTTTAAGTTCTATTTTGTTAAGTCTGGCAAGGTCTTTTCCTAAGATTATTTCTTCATCTGCAACTTCGATTCCAAGAATTTTCAAAACGGTTTGTGCTGTCTCCGCATAGTCACCTGTAATAGCTATCAACTTCATCCCTGCGTTTTTTGTCTTGGAAAGTGCCTCAGCGACCCCCGGCCTGACAGGGTCTGAAAAAGCCAAAAATCCCACAAAGTGGAGGCCACTTTTGACATCTTTTTCGGATAAAGTTCTCCTGGTTTTTGTAACCTTCTTTCTCGCCAACCCCACTATGCGCTTCCCTTCTCCTGCGAGTCTTTGTACTTCGTCTTTTAATTCTTTTCTTTTTTTGTCCGTAAGTATTGACCAATCAATCAAAAATTCCGGTGCGCCGTTTACAAAGATCATGTTGTTTTTACTATCCCAATCGTTAAGCGAAGCAAAATAACGAGTTTTTGAAGAGAAAGGAATTGAATCAAGTCTCTTGTTTTTTTCTAAATATCCTTTGGGGTTGGCCAGCTGTTTTCTACCCCACTCATGTGCCGCTAAAACTATTGGGTCATCCAAGTCATTGGCGACCACTGTTTGCACTGCCAAGTCTTCCTTCTCGCCTATGGCGTCAACCACGCTCATCCTCCCTTGTGTTAAAGTCCCTGTTTTGTCAGCACAAATAACCGTCACGCCCCCCAATGTCTCGGCAGACACAAGGTGGCGCACCAGCCCTTTTTTCTTTAAGATTCTTTGCATTCCTATCGCCAAAACCACGGTTAGGGCAACAAGCAAGCCCTCAGGAATAGCTGAAACGGCCAAGGCAACGGAAGTTGTAAAAAGTTCAACAACATCCCTGCCGCCAAAGACACCTACAATAAAAACCACTAAAGTTAGGCCTAAAACCAAAGTCGACAAAGACTTGCTTAGCTTCTTGAGCTGAATTTTAAGGGGTGTATCTTCTTGCAAATCTTGTACCTTTTCGGCAATTTTTCCCATTTTAGTTGTGGCACCTATCGCCGATACTTCCAAATACGCTCTTCCCGCAGTAGCTATTGTTCCCATGTAAACTTCGTCGTCATCTTTCTTATTAACAGGGACACTTTCTCCTGTGAGTAGCGCTTCGTCTACAAAAAATCTGTTTGAATCAACAAGTTTTCCGTCCGCAGGTATCTTGTTCCCAGGATTCAATACAACAACATCACCCGGGACAACCTCTTCCACTGGTACACTCTTCCTCTCACCATCCCTTACCACCTCTGCCTGTGGATTAAGCATCCCTTTAAGTGCGGCCACGGCCTGGTCTGCCTTTCTTTCCTGAAAAAATCCTAAAACTGTGTTAATTAAAACAGCTAAGAAAATAATTATTGTGTCCGAAGCGTGCCCGAGAACAAGTGTAATAGCGCCCGCCACAAGCAATACATACACAAGCGGGCTCTTTAGTTGCGAGAAGAAAATGACTAAAGCAGTTGGTGGTGGTTTTTCTGGAAGTTTGTTCGGACCATGCTCAGAAAGCCTCTTTTTAGCCTCCGCACTTGTTAATCCAACATCTTTGGGCAGCATAGCTAAATGCTATCACATACGAAGTACGTGTAACCTCACAGTCATGCTGAGGAATACTCACATACGAAGTATCAGGTGGCAGGCGTCTCTCAGTGTGAAGGTTTTGTTTTTACCGGGGAGCCATGTGGTGAGCGTGTCCGAGAGACATAGCCATTCTGGTTACCAAAATGTTCAGGCTTCTTTCTGGAATTTCACCTTCTGTAACATACAACCTGATACTGCGATTGCTGTCTTCGGGCCTAGGGAACGCAAGAACAATGGTATTAGCTTCTCTCTTAAGCTCGTAGACCAACCAATCAGAGTATTCGCCGCCTACCTCAAAGTCTTCCAGCTCGCTCAATTCGCCACCTTCTCCTACAAACTTCGCAAGAACCTCCTTCAACAGAGGTGTGTCGCCTTCGTCAAGTTGGAAATACTCCTCTGCCAACTTCGGGAGTGTGTCGACATGTTGTGGAAAAGGTGAAGTGTCCTTTTTGTCGGAGCCTTGTCCTCTGTTTGCCTCTTTTTGGGTCATTTGGTTTGGCAAGCAAATCTTACCAACATAGATACCTAAAAGGCAATATCATTGCATTTCGGCGAGTTCTTTAAGTTCTTCAAGTGTGGTTATCTGATCCGCTGACTTGTCGTCTCTAAACTTGATTAGCCTCGGGAATCTCAAAGCCATTCCCGCGGTGTGGTTTGGGCTTTTAGTTATCTCATCGGCCGCAATCTCTACAACCAGTTCCGGCGTTACCCAAAAATCTGGCTCTAATGTTTTATCTACTTCGTAATTTTTGGGCTTTTCTTTGACCGAAATCTTGTTTAGGCGAGCACTAAGCTCCTTAAATTGTTTGTCTGTCAACCCTGTCCCCACTTTTGTAACAGTCTTTATCTTTCCACCATCTTTGACCCCGGCCAAAAATTGCCCAACCCCGAAAGTCGCCCGCTTCCCTCTGCCTCTTGTATACCCCATTACAACAAGGTCCAAGGTGTCAGCCAGCTTTGCAGCAGCCTTTTCAGATTCTTTCATTTTTACCCAGCGCCAGCCGGTTCGCCCCGGTACATACCTGGAATTAGCTCTTTTGACCATTATTCCCTCCAGCCCTTCCTGCTTTTTTTCTTCGTTTAGTTCAGCAATTTTCTCTGCATTTTTTGTAACTTCATATGGAACAACTCTAAAAAGCTCTCCTTCCTTGACTACTTTCTCCAACTCCCGTCTCCTTTCAGGATACTTCTCGTCCATTAAGTCTTTTCCGTCTGCCAAAAGTATGTCGAAAACATAAAAGACAATGGGTATCTTCCCTGCCATTTCTTCTATTTGGTGTTTGCGGCGCCTTGTCATTGTTGATTGAAAATTGGCGAGTTTCTGTCTGTCCTCGTCCACCCCTATTGCCTCGACATCCAATATCAAGTCTCTCGCGTTAACATGGTTTTTAATATCTCCCAGCTCTGGAAACATCCAAGAAGTTTCATTGAGATTCCGCGTGTAGGCTTTAACACCTTTTCTGGAAAAATGAATTTGGAGTCTTAAGCCATCCAGCTTAGGCTCAACCGCAACTTCTCCCATCTTCTTTATCATGTCCTTTGGGCTCTTGAGGCGTTGAGCAAGCATTGGGGAAATAGGGACACCCGCCTCCGGCTTTGCTCCCCTTGTAGCTTTTTCAATTCCTGCTTCCTTCACCTTCTTTGCCAACAAACCCACATCTGGCCGAACATTGTAAAAACTCTCCAAGGCTTTCTTTGCACTTTTGTCACCATTCTCCATCCAGGAAAGAGCATCTAAGATGGTTTTGTCTGAAAACCCGAGCCTTAACTTGCCAACCGGAATCCTCGCCACAAAGCGGGTGCTTAGGGGGTCTAATTCAGAAAGAAGTTTTGCCATACCTTTGACTTTTCTTTCAACACTTCCCTCCCCCTCGTCTTCAGCTATTTCCTTAAGAGCGTTAAACACATCCGAAACTGTTAGGTTTTTACCCTTTCCAGTGGCGACTTCCTCTGCGGCATCACCCAAATCCCCTTTTTTCTTGTAGAGCTCTTTTGCTTCTTTTTTGTCTCTCCCAGATACTTCAGCTAAAACATCCACCATCATTCTCTCTGCAATATTAAAAACTATGTTTTCGTAAGCTGGCGCCAATTGACCCAAAGAAAGGTTAACCACTTTATCTATCTCCTCTGAGGACGCCTCACTAAAAAGCTTTGCCAATATTTTTGTAATCTCTATGCGCGAAGAGGTTTTTTCTAATTTGTCGAGGTATTTTGCAAAGGTTTTAAAAAGCATTAGCTAAGATATGTAGAAAAAAGAGAATAACCGAGAAAAACGAGGGCAATAAAACCGAAGCCGAAAAGTATATTAATCACCCCAGAAAAATTCTCATGAACCACCTTGTATAGTCCTTCTCCAACCAGAGTAATACCAAACAGCCCAGGTAGCAAAAGCATTATGTACATAAATTGAGGGTCCGATGGTGACATATGTCTACTTATTGGCCATTAAATAACGCGATGCCTTCGTGCTTCCTTCTTTCTTGATTATGCCCTTATCCATAAGGTCCTTGAGGTCCCTTAATATCGTGTCCTCCGAAACCATAGTGAGAACATCCTTTAGGTCGCTCATCCCGGCTGAGCCCGTATCACTCAAATACTCAACCAACCTCATTTGACGCTCGCTGAGGGCAACCTGCTTGCCCATTTTTACCTTCATCCTGGTATCAAAAGAGAGTTTTTTAACTTTCTCTTTTATTTTTGCCAATTCAATAGAAACCGCATCTGTAAAGTATTCAAGCCAAGGAGTTAGGTCTCTTTGCTCTATATTTGGGCTTTGTTTGTCCACTTTTGCAAAGGCTTCGTAGTAGGCAGCAGGGTCTTTATCGAAATGCTCCTCAATTGCAAAAAAGCGCTTAATGTCGTAGCCTTCACGAATAAGAACAAGTGTTGAAAAGGCTCTTATGGTTCTTCCGTTTCCTTCCACAAAAGGATGGATCGTAACCAAAATATAGTGTGCAACTCCTGCTCGCAAGACCGGGTGGATTTCTCTTGCCTCGTCTGAATTTAGCCAACCAAAAAAATCCTCAATTAAGTATGGGATCTTAACAAAAGTCGGAGGTTTAAAAATAACTTCTCCACTCGTTTCGTCCTTAATAACCACCTGACTTGTTCTAAAAACCCCGCGTTTTTCGTCTGGCACAACCTTCTCGACAGTCAGTTTGTGAATATCCAAAAGCATGTCGGGTGTGTATTCCCCCCTTTTGGCAGCTAGTTCGTCTAAAAGCTCTACAACATTCCTGTAATTTATAACCTCTTGAATATCTCTTGCTCTCGCAACAACATCCTCTCCTTCCAAAACTTTCTTCGTCTGCATTAACGAAAGGTCGTTCCCCTCAATATGGGTTCCGTGGAACACGGTACGCACCATGGCGTCCGACTGGAATTCTTTTTGGAATGATGGAATAAGAGGCGCAGACTCAATAACCTCTTTTGCGGCTTCAATTTCCCCTATTCCTTTCAACATCTTGTGGCTAATTTGATACTTAGGAGAGTACATTAAGAGTATATTACCGCATTTATTGCGGAAAAAACAGATGCCCTGGGTTGGATTTAGTTCACTTTCTTGCTATAGTTTTAGCATGCTCAATCTACTTTTTAGGCTCTTTGGTGGTGTTGGCAAACAAACCAAAACTATGCAAAGAGAGTTCACCAAACAGCTTCTAAAGCTTGTAACAAGCGGCTTTGGGTTGGTGGCAGCGCTTGCCTGGAACGAACTCATAAAAAAGGTTGTGGCGGACTACATTAAACCAAAAGTTGGCGGCGACTCTGAAATAATCTCGCTTATAATTTATGCGCTAGTGGTAACGCTTCTTGCCGTGGTTGTGACACTCAATTTGTCACGGCTAACCGGGAAGACGAAGGAAGATTAATCTTCAGGAGCTACTAAGTCCGCGTTGTAATTCCCTCTCTGTCTGGCAAAATCTATGTGGTCTTGAAGGGTTGGCTCTTTTGGTACAAGAGGCGCCTTTGATGCTTTTTGGGGTTCACTATCACCTTTTTCTCCCTCCTCAACAACTCTCCACTCTTCTATATAGCCTTTTTCTGGATGCTTCTTGTGGACGACAGCGTCAAGTCCCGGGCCCAATTCTGGCTTGTCAACAGACCTAACTATGGTTCCCGGACCAATTTTGACTTCAGGTTCTCCTTCGGCCATAACTTATTTTAACCCTTCAATTCAACTCTGCTCAACTCCCCCAGACCTTCAGTGTAATGGGGATCTGCCGTTGTAATAATGGTTTGCTGACCTTTTGAGGCATGAACCGCAACCTCTCTGTGTTCGTGATCGAGCTCAGAAAAAATATCGTCCAAAAGAAGTGTCGGGGTTTCTTCTGTTTCCTTTTTTACAAAAGAAAGCTCCGCCAACTTCAACCATAAAACTCCCATCCTTTGTTCTCCACGACTACCATATCTGGCCAACTCCCTTGGGGTGCTATCTCGCAGGGCATTCACCACAAAATCGTCCCTGTGCGGGCCAACAAGTGTGGTCGCAGCAGCTATTTCCTCTTCTTTGTATTGTTCAAGCCTGGCATCACTTATTGCACTTTTATCATATTCCAATGAAAACTTTTGCTCGTTTAATGGATCTGTGGCATTAACAAAATCTATAAACTCCTTTCTTTTCTGACCCAAATAGTCTCCGTTCTTAATTAGAAGCTTGTCCCAGAAGGCCAAGTTTGAACGACTTATCCCCTCTTCGCGAATTTTATAAAGAACTCTGTTTCTTCTTTTAAGCCCTTTGTCGTACGAAAGACTTGCCCGCCTGTATTCTCTGTCCACTTGGGAAAGAACGGTGTCTAGGAAATTGCGCCGAAGACTTGGGGATTCTGTGACCAAATCCAAATCCCAAGGTCCAAAAAGAACCGTTTTAAAGTTGCCCGCAAAATCGATCATTCGTTTACCAACACCGTTAACCAAAAGCCTCTTCCTGGGAGCTTTTTCCACCCTCTCTGGGTCTTCCCCTACCGTTATTTCTCCCCTTGTTAGGACCACTTCTAACTTTTCTTTCGCAAACTCTCCCTTGACCCTCCCAATCTCTTCGTCATGACTAATCATCTCCTCCTGGACTTTCGCCTTAAAACTTTTGCCAGTTGAAAGAAGAAAAAGTGATTCAAGGATGTTTGTTTTACCAGAGGCATTTGGGCCAACAATAACTGTTGTCCCCTCACCAAAATCTATTTCCTTTTTGGAAAAGTTTCTAAAATTTTTTAGCTCAAGCTTGCTAATTGCCATGGCCTATTCTACAGCAGGCAAGTTAAAGGAAGAAATTAAAAAGACCTCTTGCGCCCCCTACCCAAAGAATGGTGGATGGGACACTAATAAACATAACCAACAAGTACTTATACCTATATTTGGGGACCAAAAGGTGTGCCGAGAGGGCAGAAAAAACAGGCCCGCCCACAACACCAATCGCAACCGTAGTAAACAATCTGCTGTGTCTGGAAAATCTTGCTACAAATTTCTTTTCTCTAGCCTCTTCGAGTTTTTCAAGTTCTTTGGCGAATTTAAAAAAATCCTCGTGCTCAAAAAGATAAAGAAACATCAAGCTGGTAAGCATTCCAAAAATCATTGGGAATCCATAAGCTAAAAATACCTCCTGGCTTACAGATCTTATAAAAATTGTGTTCGAGACGAGAAAATACACAACAAGAAGAGCGACTGCCTTGAAGAAACGAAGAGTTTTTACTTTTTTTGACATTTAGGGCAGAAATATGTTCCGCGACCACCTACTGTTGTTTTAATTATAACTCCACCGCAGTTTTTACACTTCTCGCCGTCTCTGCCATAGGCCAAAAAGTGTTTTTGGTAACCCCCCTCAGAGCCATCCGGAGTTACAAAAGCAAGTTCGCTGGCCCCTCCCCTTTTCAGTCCTTCTTTCAAAACCTTTTCAATTGCTTCGTAAAGAGTTTCTGCCTCCTCGCCTGTTAAACTGTTTGCGGGACTCTCTGGGTGAATTTTGGAAAGATTGAGAGCGTCATTGGCATAGATATTGCCAACACCGCCAATTTTGCTTTGATCCATAAGAAGGGTTTTTATGGTCCGTCTTGTGCTCCCAACAATTTCCTTAAACTTCTGGGTAGTCAGACCGTCTAGTGGTTCTGGTCCTAATTTGTCAATAAAGCCAATGCTTTCGACATCTTTTGTTTTTACAACTTTAAGCCAGCCAAAACGCCGCACATCGTTGTAATAAAGCTTTCCACCCTTGTCTAGGTCAAAAGTAACATGAGTGTGCCTTCCGGGAGCCCCACCAGAAACTTTTTTAGACAAGTCCGGAGGGTTCTTGAGATTTGGGCCACGGTAAATTAATTGGCCGGTTAGTTTTATATGAATTACAACAGAATAATCCTTGTCCAGATCAATAGAAATAACTTTTCCGAAACGCCTTATGCCAGCAACCTTTCCTCCGACTAGTTTATTTTTATCACCTTCAAAGTTATTGTATTTAACTTCAACACCTTCGATTTTGTGCCCAATAAGATATCTTTCTAACTGTAGTTTTATTGATTCGACCTCTGGTAATTCAGGCATTAATTTTTTCCTCCTAAAGCAGCCAAAGGGTTAATCAAAATGTTGTCTGGATGTTTTTCTATAAATACATGAATCCAGTATTCTTGAAATAACTTTATTGCAAAAAGGAGTGCTAACAAAACTAGATCATCCGAAATAAGCGTCCAGAAAAAGGCAAATTCAAAAAGGTTTGGGAAATAGACAAAGTGTTTTCTCTTTTTCTTTAGATAAAAAACGATCTGCCCTGCGGTCCTTAAAGCAAAAAGCACTAGAAGAAAGATAAAGGTTTCTGGTCTTGAATAAGCACTTATAATCATAGCCAAGTACCCCAGCCAATCAAGAACTTTGTCCCATTCGTGATATTCTTTTAGGTTCATTTTTGCAAGAAGTACAACCGCCCCAGAATCCCACCAGTCCAAAAGTAGTGTCCAAACAAAGCCCCAATAGGGGTCAATTAATATATAAAAAGCTGCGCCTATTCTAAGACCGGTAGTCAGAAAAACTAAAGGGTTTTTTAAATGTCTTTTCATTAATTTTTTACAAAGCCTTGTCGACAAAACTTACTATTTCTTTTCTGAATCTTTCTTCAGAAAACTTCTTTACATATTTTTGCATTTCTTTCTTGTTCCATTTTATTTTTGATAGTTTTTTAACTGCATTTGCAATAGTTTTCTTGTCTCTTTTTTCTATCAACAAGCCTGTCTTTCCGTCAACTACAGTCTCTTTATACCCTCCCCCGTTGTATGCTATCACCGGTGTTCCAGCGGCCATTGCTTCAACCGGTGTAATTCCAAAATCCTCGTCTTTGGCCAAAGCCAAAAATCCTTTAGCCCCTGCATAAAGCTTGTAAAGCTCTGCATCCGATACCCTTCCTAGGAGCTCTATGTTTCTTCCCACTATCTTTTTTAATTCCTCCTCAACATCCGCAAAACCAAACCCCTCCCCTACAATTTTCAAATTAAAACCAATATCTTTTGCCGCCTGGGCAACTTCTCTCAAACCTTTAGCCCCCACGAGCCTCGCAACTACTAGAAAATAGTTG
>CALEZE010000143.1 GCA_937928235.1 uncultured bacterium
TGGAGGTAATCATGGAAAATAAATATCAAAGTAATAAAAAACCTTTTTGGTGGGGGAAATGGACAAAAGGCACTTTCCTACGGGATGATGCTTGGCGGACTACTTCTTTTGCCTTTTGCGGCACTTCCCGGAGCAGCGATGCTTGGTACAGGCGGTTTTATGGCAGCAGGACAAGCGCTTGGGGGAGCTAGGGGGCTTGCCGCAAAAGGGGCAACCGCAGGACAAAATCTTACTTACGGACTAACCGCCCTGGCACTACCTGCAATTGGTGTTCCTTTAGTGATCGCCCTTGTCACGGTTCCACTTTTGGTTGCCTTTTTCCTTTTTATAATCAATTCCGGAGCTTACCTAGTTCCCCCAAAAACCGTCCTGACTGCTGGGGCTGTTGTGTCTCCCTATATCGGCGTTTCAAAAACTGTGATTGGCGAAAGTGAGTTTGAAAACACAGATCTTCCTTTGACTGTGGAATATCGTGTAGAAATTGTCGCAAAGAAAGGCACTCTCACGAACGTCGTGGTGGAATATGATTGCGTAGTTGTCCAAGAAGGGAACGAGCCAGCTTGCCCCCCGGCAGATATACCAGAAGCGCCTCAGGAAGTATCCCCCTCTGAAAGTTTTGTTTTTACTTATGAACACAACCTAGACATCGGTTATGCAGACTCTTTCGTCATCGACACAATAGAGGTCACAGCCGATTCGCCGGAGCAAAAAGGTGCAATTGCGGTTGGTTCAGCGAGCGTCAAGATAGGCGACCCACCTGCGGAGTGTCCTACTACTTGGCCTGTCTTTCCTGAAGGCGGAGAGGCCTTCTTAAGCGTCTATCAAGGCCCTCACACAAGCGGTGGAACCCATGACAGAGTTGAAGCCATAGACATTAATTCTGGAACAGGACACAGTGCCAAAGCAACCCACACGGGAGTTGTCACCGTTGGTAATTACGGCAATTACGGAGACTTTGTTGATGTTACATCCACTTGCGAGATCAGGACAGGTGTTACCACACAAGTAACATCTCGGTATGCTCATCTTGATGCCATCTTTGTAAGCACAGGGCAAACAGTAACTCTCGGCCAGGTACTCGGGTTAACAGGCTCTAGTGGAACGGGAAGTCCTCACTTGCACTATGAGTTTCGTCCAGACGGTACAATACAAATGAGGCCACCGTTTTTACCTAAATATGTCGAACCCGGTTGTCGGGGAACGCCAATTTGTAATGTGAGCATTCCTTAATTATGAGAAAGAGAGTTGTCTTAACATCAGTCGCACTGACACTAATCGTTGCTGGTATAATAGTTTTTTTCGTCAACCGAGGCGCAAAACAAACAGAGCCTATTGCTTTGCCAAAACCCAATATTTCGAACTACCTCGAAGAAATACCTATTACATCCAATATTGAACAGGGGTCCTTTGATGTTCCGACTAGCGCCCCTTTAATGTCGGTGCAGAGAGGGTCTCTCTCTGAAAGCAAGATACTGGAAATCGCGCAAAAACTTGGGTTCGGTCAAAATTACAAAACAGGAAACGACACGAGAAAAGGGCGTGTCTATGTCTTTACTACTGAGACAGATTCTTTGGTCGCCTTTTTGTCTTCTGGGGAAATTACTTACACCACCAGGAAAGATTTTCCGGCACAAAACAAACAGCTTTCAGATACAGCACTGACAAGCACTGCCAAAGACTTCATAGAAAACTACTTCTCGCCAGCAAACAGTCTTTCTTTTTCTTTTGTAACTTATTTGGACTCCGCGGACGAACACTCGCAAATTGTTGAGCGTGATTTGGCTAATATCTACAAAGTCAATTTTTCGCCAGTCCGCTCTGAATATCGGCTCGTTCAGGAAAACCCAACCTCTTCTGGTATTACAGCTTGGCTTGCGAATGATGGAGAAATTTTTAAAGTCGAGTATAAACATTTTGAAACAGCCACTCTTTCAAGCGAAAAACACCCTCTTAAGAATTATGGAGAGTTTTTAACAACTTTAAACGAAGCTTCTCTGGTCAGTCTTGACGACGGAAACATCTTCCCGAACGACCTTCCCAAAGACACCATCCAATCTATCACTGTAAATCGAGTAGAGCTTGCCTATTTACAAGAAAGT
Source organism: uncultured bacterium (assembly GCA_937928235.1). GTDB lineage: Bacteria > Patescibacteriota > Microgenomatia > UBA8517 > UBA8517 > CALEZE01. The sequence continues at coordinate 2,100 of CALEZE010000143.1, forward strand.
GGAAAGGTTGTTTATCAGCCGATATTCTTGCTTTCTGGAGTTGCTGAAACTACTGATGGCGACTCTTTAAGCGCCACCCTCTACCTCCCGGCTCTTAAATAATCAACCCTGAACCTTCACAGGCATTATTAGGTGAAGAAAGTCTGCATCTTCCGGGTCTGTGAACACCCCTGGTGCACTTGGGCCTGAGAAAGACATCACAACCTCGTCTCCTTCGATTGCACCCAGTAAGTCTTCTAAAAATCTGTAATTAAAAGCAACTTCTAAGTCTTTCTTTTCTCCTTTTTCTATTTTTACCTCGAGCTTTGATTCTCCACTTCCGGCACTTGAACTTTCAGCTTTGACAACGAGAGAGCCTTTTTCCAAGGTAAGTTTAATGATGTTGGCCGCCTCTCTTGCGAAAACAGAAGATAGTTTCACTGCTTGTAAAAATTCTTCCTTGTCCGCCCTTAAACGAATGTCTTCGCTTTTGGGTATTATCTTTTCAAAGTCTGGGAATTCACCGTTTATTACTCTTGTCGCAAGTACTACATTATCTACCCCAAACACTGCTTGGTTGTCCTTCCCTTGCAGAGAAAGCTTTAGAGTTTCACTTTTAGCCGTTCTTGTTACTTCTGAAAGCGCTGTTTTAGGTAATATGGCGACTCCGGACTTTGTGATACTTTTGCTTTTTAGTTTCTTTTGAGAAAGGCGAAAACCGTCCGTCGCCACTAACGACACCTCACCCTTTTTGAAAACAAAAAGGACCCCTGTTAGAATTGGCCTGGTTTCGTCAACAGATGTCGCAAAAAGAACTTTGGAAAGCGCATCTGTAAAATCCTCAGTTGGTAGATCAAAAGAATCTTTTGCAACACTTGAAGGAATGGATGGAAAATCAGAACTATTCATGCCGGCAATGGTAGATGTAGTGCCTTCTGCTTTAACCTGAACTTTCTCTTTTTCTGAAAGAAGATTTATGTTTCCTGGAGAAAGATTGTTTACAAAATCGGCAATTGTTTTTGCAGGAACTGTAACTTCGCCCTCCTTTTCCACCTTCGCACCAATCCCAATAGAAACAGATGTTTCAAGATTGGTTGACGAAATTGTTAGTTTGTTCTTGGAAGTTTTTAATAGAAGGTTTCCCAAAACGGGCAGTTGCGCTCTTGTACTAGTAAAACGAGAGGCAGCGGTTAGTGCTTTTGAAAAATCTTCCTGTAGGACTTGAAGCTTCATTTTTATTCGAATCTCTCGAGACAATACTAGTACACAAGGGTGTAGTTGTCCACTTGTTGTTTTTATTTATTTAAATTAGTAGTACTAGTAGTAGGGATGGTGGAAAAGTGGGTAAGTTTTTGAGAACAAGTTTAATTTTCGGGGATCATTTGTGTTGATATTAGCCTCAGCGCCTTGTGCATACTTTTGTGGATAAAGACGCAATTTTTGTGGATAAGTGGAGGAAAACAAAAAAGAATCCTCAAAGTGAACTTTTAATCCCCAAGATATCCTGGCGAATTTGTGGATCTTTTGAGGTTAGACGAGAGATCTTTTCCACAGCGTGCATGACGGTTGTGTGGTCTCTGTCCCCCACCAGTTTCCCCACCTCTTGTAAGGGGAGGTTAAGCTCCGTCCTTAAAAGATACATAAGAACTTGTCGAGGAAGGGCTACCACCCTAGCCCTGGAGTTACCAAGAAGCTCCCTTTTCCCAACTGAGTAGTGTTTCGAAACGGCAGTAAGGACCTCTTTAGGTTCGGCTCTTTTTCCTTGCCCATTAGTTTCAAAACCGCGCCCAAGGACAGACTGGACCATTTCTTCTGTTATCTCGCTTTTCCTAACAGTTGCTTCGGAGGCCAGTCTTATGAGGAACCCCTCTATTCTTCTTGCCGAACCCACATTTCCGGCAATTAGTTGGACTATGTCTGTTGGAATTTCAATCCCTCTTTCTTTTGCTTTGATTTGAATTATCGCGCATCTTAGTTCAAAGTCTGGAGGCGCTATGTCAACAATAAGGCCCGCTTCAAACCGACTGCGTAAGCGCTCTTCCAAGCGAGAGATTTCTTGCGGTGGTCTGTCTGAAGTCAGGATTACCTGGCCTCCTGCGCCGACAATGGCGTTAAAGGTGTGGAAGAATTCTTCCTGTACGGCATCTTTTCCTGCGATGAATTGAATATCGTCAACCATCAAAGCTTTAAGTTTCCTGTACTTGTTTCTAAAGTCTTGGGTGGTTTTATTTCTAATACCCTCAACGATGTCGTTGGTAAAAACCTCTCCCGTACAAAAAAGAACCTTGTCTGTGTACCCTGATTTGATCAAAGAATACCCAACAGCATTCATAATGTGGGTTTTTCCAACCCCTACCCCACCCCAAACAAAAAGAGGGTTATAGGCACTTCCCGGATTTTTTGAAACCGCCTCAGCGGCAGCCCAGGCCATTTGGTTGGAAGAGCTAACCGCAAAATTATCGAAAGTAAAGCTGGGTCGGATTTGAGATCTAGCAAGAGCCCGCGCCACCTCTTCGTCCTTTTTCCCTTCCTGATCAAAAAGTGGAGAAGGGGTTTCTTTGTCGCCCCCTTTCTTTTGAGGTACATCCTTCACAGAAAAAACCAAGTCGCACGGACTATCTAACTCGCTTTTGAGAGAATCCTGAACCAGGCCAAAATATCTACTTTCTATCGTTGCCTTTACAAAAGAAGAGGAGCATCCGATTTCTGCGACATAGCGCTTGTCTCCTTTTTTAAGACCCGCAAGGTGTGTTTGTGAGAACCAAGTAGAAAAAATAGCGGGAGACACAGAAACCTTAATGCTTTCAAGAACATTGTTCCAAACTGTTTTTTTGTCGACCTTTTCCATTTTTACTGGGGCAGTGGAAGTATGAGGCATAATATTTAAGTTATCCACAATTAGTCAACCCCCAAAAACCCCGAAAAAAAGAGTTTGCAGTCCCCCGGCTTTGGTTGTAAACTACTCTAGATGACAAAAAGAACATATCAACCAAGTAAGAAGAAAAGAGCACGCCGTTTTGGTTTTAGGTCAAGAAACAGTGACAAGAGTGGAAAAAAGGTTTTGAAGAACCGCCGCCAAAAAGGCAGAAAGAAACTTTCTCTTTAATGCTTCCAAAGACAAACAGGCTTACCAGCCAAGCGGACTTTTCGGAAACAAAAAACAAAGGAAAAGTGTTGCAAAGCTCTTCTTTTGGAATGGTTTTTCAAAAGAGAAACGATAGTGAGCCAAGCCGTTTTGGTTTTATAGTTTCAAACAAGGTTTCTAAAAAAGCTACCGAGAGAAACAAAATAAAAAGACTTTTAAGAGAGGCGGTTTCTGTTTTTTTGAAAGACACAAAAAGTGGCCGCAATGTGTTGTTTTTGGCAAAAGGAGCTCTTGTTGGTCGCAAGTTTGACAAACTACTAGAAGAAGTCAGACAATCTTTGGGTAGCGCCGGTATCTTTAAAAAAGACGGATAATGACAAAAGTAGTACTAAAGATTTACAAGTCCACACTCTCTCCTCTTTTGCGTGTACTTTTTGGCCCAGGTTGTCGCCACCTACCAACATGCTCTGAGTATGCAGAAGAAGCTGTTTCTAAGTACGGAATAATGAAAGGAGCTTTTCTTTCAGGCAAAAGATTTTTTCGTTGCCACCCATTTTCGGCGGGCGGATATGACCCAGTAAAATAAGATGTATCAAACACTACTATTAGAACCGATTGCGAATGGCCTAATTGTTTTTTATAAAGCATTTGGTGGAAACATGGGGTTAGCCATAATAGGCTTTACTCTTCTTCTGAGAATTCTTCTTAACCCGCTAACCAAACCCTATCTTGAGTCGATGAAAAAAATGAAGGAGCTTCAACCACAGCTTGAGAAACTAAAGAAGAAACACAAGGACGACAAACAAAAACAGATGCAAGCGCAGGCAGATTTTTACAAAGAAAAAGGAGTTAACCCAGGAGCAGGGTGCTTACCAATGATTTTGCAACTTGTGGTTCTGTATGCGTTTTTTGGAGTTTTTTCAAGAACGCTCGCGCCAGGCGTAGACCCCGTTACTAGTTTCAACGAGCTCTTATATGTGCCTTTACAGTTTACTGAAGGGGTGTCATTAAACACCAGCTTTCTATACCTTGATGTTACACAGCCTGATGTTTTTAATGTGCCGGGACTTCCCTTTCCCCTCCCGGGACCATTTCTAATTTTGGCAGCGATTATACAGCTTGTTTCAGCCAAAATTTCTGCACCCTACATTGAAGCTCAGGAGAAAGCAGCGAAGAAAACAAAGGGAGAGGCTGATGATATGCAGGTTGCCATGCAACAGTCTATGACATACACATTTCCACTAATAACGCTGTTGATAGGTATTCGTTTTTCTTCAGCACTCGTTCTTTATTGGTTGCTCTTCTCTCTTTTCCAGGCCTATCAGCAATATAAGAGCTCGGGCTGGGGAGGATTAACCCCTTGGATAGAGAGGCTTGGTTTGCTAAAATCTCAGAAATGAAATCAAAAGAAATAGTTGGGTTGGTCGAAAAAAGAGCGGAGGAGTTACTTTCCCTCATGGGTGTAGAGGCAGAGATTTCTGTTGAGGAAGACAAGGAGAACGAAGCAATTAAGGTAGACATTTCGTCTCCCGACTCAACAGGACTCTTGATTGGTTTTCGTGGGGAAGTGATTTCAGCAATTCAGGTTGCTTTGGGAATGATGGTTAGACAAGAGACAGAAGAGTGGGCAAGGGTGATTGTCAATGTGGGTGACTGGAGAGAAAAACAAGAAAGCCAACTTTCAGACCTGGCCTCCCAGACAGCAGAAAGAGCTCGTGAGACAGGTGAGCCTCAAACACTATATAATCTTAACCCTTCTCAAAGGAGAATGGTGCACATGGCGTTAAGCGAAGAAGGCGACATTGAAACAGAGTCTTTTGGCGAAGGCAAAGACCGGTACTTAGTAGTTAAACCGAAAGCGGAAAAGTAAAATGACCCTCAAGGGCTGGGATAGCGCTCTTTTCAGAAAACGAGTTTTTCAGGCCCTTATATTCTTAGCTCCCACACAAGCAGCTATTCACCTATGGCCCGACTGGGCTCTTGTTTTCGGGATAAGGGTGGACTATTTAGCAGTAACCTTTTATTTAACGGACGCTTTAATACTTCTATATTTGGCAACCTCTTTTTCTTTTAAACGCTTAAATGCGAGAAGCCCTCTTTTTGTGTGCGCACTCCTTTTTTTTGCTCTCATAAACACGGCCACTTCTAGTAATCATTGGGCGGCCTTGTTTAAGTGGTTAAAATTTTTTGAGATGGCAGCGTTAGCCTTTGCAATTAGCAAAGACAAGGAACTGAGACTTAAGGACTGGTTTCTGAAACCGCTTGCTTTCTCTTTGGGCCTGTTTTCGATAATTGGAGTTTTACAGTTTTTTGCCGAAAGGTCTTTGGGTGGAAAGATACTCTATTTACTTGGAGAGAGAAAATTCTTTTTAGGGGACCCGGGAATAGCGACTGCCAGTTTGTGGGGTGTGGAAAAACTAAGAGCTTACTCAACCTTTTCCCACCCCAACTCGTTTGCCGCATATCTGGTTGCCGCTTCCCCGTTATTACTTTTGTTCAAAAAAAAGCCTGGATATTGGGGGATTATTATGGCTCTTGTGTTGACCGCCATTGTGCTGACTTTTTCCAAGAGCGCAATTCTTGCATTGTTGTTATGCCCTGTTCTTCTGTTGGTCAAAATAAAGAGCCCCAAACAACACCCCCAACTCCTCTTCCTAATAGCGGCGATAGTCTTTAGCTTTTTGTGGCCATTGTTAACGAGGATGGGTCAAAGCACTTTGCCCAACACACTAGTAGAACGAAGCCTTTTGGCCCAAGAATCTTTACATGCAGTTTCCCAACAATCAGTTTTTGGGATTGGTCTTAATAACATTTTTGAAAAATTGACCTCTCTTCGGACAACAGACCTAACCTGGTTATTACAGCCGGTTCACAACATTTTTTTACTATCTTTCGTTGAAACAGGATTTGTTGGGCTTCTCTTGTTTTCGTATCTTTTTTTCAAAGCCTTCGAAAAAAGTTCTGCCAAAGAAAAAATTGTTTCCAGTGTTTTAAGCACCTCTTTGTTTGCTGTTGTACTAACTGGTTTTTTTGATCACCACTGGCTGACTTTGCAACAGAACCAACTCCTTTTCTCCATAGTTCTTGGGATCTCTTTCCGAAACATAGGTAGCAACTAGTTACCACAAAGAAAAAAGCTTTAAGTGTGTTTTGAATGTAGTAAACTAACTAAGAATGGAATCAATAACTATTTTTTGTGATGGAGGATCAAGGGGTAACCCCGGCCCGGCTGCTTCTGCGTTTGTTGCGGAGCAAAGTGACAAGGTTGTTGAAAAGGAATCGCGTTTTCTGGGTGTAACCACAAACAATGTTGCTGAATACACCGCGGTCAACATGGCGCTGGAGTGGCTTTTTAAAAACCAAAAGAAATATGCCACTGCAAAAATAATTTTGGACTCAGAACTAGTAACAAAACAAATATCTGGAGAATACAAAATTAAAAGTCAAAAACTTGCGCCGCTTGCCGTGTCAGCAAAAAAATTATTAAACAATATTTCTACACAAGTTTTATTTGAGTGGTCCCCACGGTCTGGAAATTACAAATCCGATTCGTTGGTCAACGAGGAGTTGGACAAGAACACCTAACCTTTCATGTGTTGGGAAAATGCTTGCCACTTGAAAACTCAAAAGTTTTCTCGTGTGCAAACAAAGTCTCCTTGAAAACCACTTAGGTATTTGCGGTAATCACCATGAACCAAGACTATTTTGTTCCCAACGACCAGCGTCCTTCAGTGATGTTGGTTGCAGATCCGTCCGGGCTGTCCCTGTCTGTTGTGGAACAATTAATCTCCAGCTTTTGTAAGGTGCAGATTGTTTCCAGTAAAACAGACAAGTGGAAAGACTCTCTTTCACACATTGGGTCGTGGAGTTACATAACTTTTGTTTTACCCGAAGAGAGAAAGTTAATTAGAAAATTTGACCACGCAATTTTTATTAGCAAAATCTTTACTGGGGAGTTGGGGGGCAGTGACGAAACAGAACTGCTTTCAGATCTAGCGAGCACTTTGCCTACCAACAATGCTGAGGCCCTTTTTATAGTACCTGGGGTTATTTTTTCTGAAGAACAAAAAAGGAATGTTTTGTCATACAGAGCTGTTGCCGAAAAACACAAAGACAGAGTAGGAGTAATTCTTCTAGCAGAACTTATGGGGGCGAGACCGGTGTTTGTAAAAGGGAGCTTTCTGTTAAACGCTCTTGAGCAGCTTGTCTCGGAGAAAACTGTGTTTATTCCCAGGTCTGGATTTAAAACAGTAAGTGCACCACAAGCCGCAAAAGAAATTGTAAGGAAAGCGTTTTCGTTTGGCGGCATTAGCGAAGAAACTTTTGTTTATGCACACGATTTAGACAAAGGGCGAGCCAGAGATATTTTTTTAAATGTTGGCGTAAAAGATGTGGAGTTTACCGACGAAGGCGCGGCAATAAATTTAAAATCTGAAAACGAGCAAAAACTTACCGCATCTCCACTAAAAGACATAGAAGATGCAGTTATCTGGTTCAGAAATCGATCCAAGGAGGCACCCAAGGAACCGAAACAGGAAGCCCCAATAATTGAAAAACAAAAAACAAAGGAAAAGCTTAAAAAAGACAGCGTCATTACAAGAATAAGAAAAAGGGTTGTTAAACCGAAAGCCTTTGTTTTCAAAAGAACACACGCCGTGGCTGTCTCCCTGGTAATACTTCTTTTAACAGCGCCCTTCCTTTTAGTAGTTTTTTCGGGCGCGTCAGTATATATAGCTGCCAAAAATGTTACGGCGGCGAACCCCAGAGTCCTAAACACAACGATTAACTCTTCTGTGGTAATTAGCACTGCTACCAAAAACATACTGGAAAATTATTTGAGGACACCATTGGTTGGCGGCCTTTACGAGAAAAGTTTTACTTTTTCAGAAACGCTTCGTAAAACTTCGAAAGTACTTGACTCAGCCGCCAAGGCGAGAAATGAGGTAGCGGTGCTTGCAAAAGGCTTTCTTGATAGTGGCGATGTTGATGTTTATAAGACCAAGGAAACACTCGTTTTGGAGCTTGGCAGTATGTATGAGAACATTAGTTTTATCCAAAGTGAAATTTCGCAACAGGAAGGTTTACTGCCGGCACTATTTGAAAAAGCACTGGAAGAATGGGGAGGGTATCGGGTTAAAGAAATATTACTTGCAGGAGAACGCATGTCAAAAGAGCTTTTGTGGCTGTTGGGGGCGGAAGGGGTTGAAAGAACTTACCTTGTGCTTTTTCAAAACAACATGGAACTTAGACCAACGGGTGGCTTCATTGGCTCCTTCGCTATAGCAAAAGTAAAAGACGGCCGCTTGGTGGATATGAATGTTCAAGATGTTTACTCGGCTGACGGCCAGCTTAAAGGCTATGTAGAACCACCAGGACCAATAAGGGAACACTTGGGAGAGGCGGCTTGGTACTTAAGAGATTCAAACTGGGACCCAGACTTTCCGGTCTCTGCAGAAAGAGCAGAGTGGTTTTTAGACAAAGAGCTTGGAATTGCAGTTGACGGGGTAATTGCGATAGACCTTGAAGTTGCCAAAAGAGCCATGTCAGTTTTTGGCGAGGTAGCCATAGAAGACTTTGGCAGAAATATAACCGCGGATAATTTATACGAAATTACCCAATATGAGGCCGAAGGGGAATTTTTTCCTGGCTCGAGAAGAAAGGCGACATTTTTAACAGCTTTGGCTCGCGAGTTGCTCCTTATTGCTGGCAGCTCGGATGAAAAGAAAGCAATGGAGCTTGCCCGAAACGCATGGGGCCTGCTTGAAAGAAAGCACATACAGGTTTTCTTGCACAACCGAACCGCACAAAAACAAATCGCAAACCTTGCCTGGGACGGAGCAGTGTACCAACCTGTTTGTTCTAACAACTGCTACGCTGATTATTTTGGTGTTGTCGAAGCAAACCTGGGAGTAAACAAGGCAAACTATTTTGTCCAACGAAGCTCCGCAGCATCGGTTTCACTTTCTGAAAACCAAGTCCAAAGAATTCTGCGGCATACAATTACCAATAATGCCCCAGTCTCAACGGGGAATAATGGGAAGTATGAAGTGTATTTAAGGTTAATCACACCACTAGAAGCCAGGTTCTCCGATGTTTTGATTGACGGAGCGGGGGAGACTAAAAGGGTAGCTGTGGAGGAAACAATAATAAATGGACGAAAAGAAGGGGGAGTGTTTGTTGAGGTATTTCCCGGGCAAACCATTGACATAACATTTTCCTGGCAAAATACGGCAGGTGTAGTTTTTGGAGAGCCCGGGGAGTACAGGCTGGTTTGGAGAAAACAGGCAGGTACACAGGAAGATCCGATAACTGTACAAATAGAGCATCCGTTGAGCGCCCCAGATAGCACGACTGCCTTGACCGAAGGTGAGCCTGCCATTTATAATACGAATCTATCGAGAGATTTTTCCTCTCGTATTTTTTGGTAAAGATGTACAAACTAAAAGCAGAAACAAGAAAAACGACAGGGAGAAAGGTGAAGAAACTTCGACAAGAGGGGATTCTTCCTGGCAATATTTACGGCAAAGGCGTGAAGTCTCAAGCGGTCAAGCTTGACAGGCTCGAACTAGTAAAAGCTTTTAAGGATGTTGGGGAGACTGGGCTTATTGAGCTTGAGGTTGGAAAAGGTAAGCACCCCGTTCTAGTTCACAATATTCAGTATGATCCAGTGAGCGAAGAACCTCTACATGTAGATTTCCACCAAGTTAATCTGAAAGAGAAGACAACGGCCCAGGTTCCTGTTGAGTTCGTGGGTGAGTCTCCGGCAGAGAAAAGGGGAGAGGGAACCCTGGTTCAGTATATAGATGAACTTGAGGTTGAAGCTCTACCGACAGATCTTCCTGAGAGATTTGAGCTTGATGTGAGCGGACTTGAAGAGGTCGAAGCAACACTTCACATCAAAGACATTTCTTATGACAAGACCAAGATAGAGATTGAAATGGACGAAGAGGAGATAGTTGCAAAAGTTGAACCACTAAGGGAAGAAGAGGAAGCACCCCCTGCGCCAGCGGAAACGACCGAAGAAGAAGGGGAGAAGGGGGAAGCAGATGAAGAGGCTAAGCCAGAAGAAGAAAAAGAAGAAAACCCTCCTGAAAACAAAGAAAAAGAGGATAAATAACCAATCTATTCCAAGGGATTAATTTCCCAGGCCCTCTTAAGAGCTCCTTTAGCAGCAGTTTCGTTACCCACCAGATGTTCAATCTCCGCTAGTTTTTTCCATGCAGGATAATAGTGAGGGTAAGTTTGGAGAATTTTTTCTAGGCCAAGCCTTTCTTGCTCGGCACTGGTAGACATACCCAAAACTTTCTGTGCTTCGTTGTCGTTTAGATACAGGCTAGTCAAAAGTAGCGACAGAAAAACCAAAAGACTAGCAAAAGAGAAGAGAAGAAAAGTAATGGTTGCGTCCGTAACTTCTTTGGCAGCTCTTTTGGTCATTGATATTTTTATGATATCACCGCAGCTATTTGCCTGGCCAACTGGCAGTCATTAGCAAATCCTTCTTGTCATTCGAAAAGCAGTTTTGCCAAATAGCCTCTGAAACAAAAGGCATAAATGGATGAAGAAGTTTTAATGTTTCTTGTAGGACATATGTAAGCATTGGCAGGGCATCTTCCCTTCTGTCCTTTGTTTTCTCGAGATATTCGTTAGCAAAGACATTCCAAACAAAATCGTATAAACCTTCAGCCGCTTCGTTAAGCCGGTATTTATCCAAGCTTGCTGTGGTTTTTTTAATGACGGCCTTTAGCTCCTCCGCAATTTCCTTGTCGTCCTTGTGTTTTGCGGATGGCTGGCGGCTTTTTTGCTGAAGTGTGTTTTGTGAAATGAAACGGGCTACATTCCAGACTTTGTTGGCAAAGTTTCTTTGGGCTTTAATATTTTCTTCCGAAAGCGAATTGTCGTTTTCGACCAAAGA
>CALEZE010000144.1 GCA_937928235.1 uncultured bacterium
CATGAATGTTTTTCCCCCGATAAAAGGGACTCCTGCCGGGACAGTTGGTGTCAGGCAGAAATTTCCCCGCCACTCCTGGTAAGCTTCCCAGTAATCGATGTGGTTGTCATAGTCGCTTTCCACTGGTGGAAGGTTGTTTTTCCAGTCGGAAAGCCTAACCTCATTTCTGTCTAGGAAGATGTCAGAAAGAAGGCCTGTGTGGTAGCAGGGACCAGGAAGGTTGCCAAAGTTTGTGTCTTTAATACTGTAAGTGCACCCCACAACTTGGTCGTGCCTTTCGCTATCCGCTTTCTTTATAGTCTCAATTCGTGCACGGGTTTGAACCTCATGGGGGAGGAGTTTTTTGAGTGGCCCTGAGTAGTCAACAATTTTTGATGCATCTTCCGGGACTTCTGAATTAAGAGGCCCATATTCGGCCCTTCCGGTTACTCCGTTTAGGTACCAGCTGACATATTCGTTCACCTTTTCAGCGTCGCTTATGTCGTCTTCGCTTTCGCTGTTTGTGACAAGCTCTGTGTTTCCTGCAATTGGCAGGTCTGCCCCCGAAAGGTCAATGGCTACACGAGTACTTGTTGGCCCCTCTATAAAGCGGCACCTTTCCTTGCCGCTTGCGAGCTCCTCACACTCAACCGCCTCGCTTTTGTTTTTAGTAATTGTTTCTTTTAAAAGAAGATCGTTTCCACAAAAGTATGCAAGGTCTTCAGCTTCTGTGTTCCAAGGGTCAGCGGGGTTTGGCCTGAGGGAATGTTCGCTTTGAGCTTTTACAACCTTAAAACTTAAAAAAATGCTTGATAGCGCAAGCAAGGTAGATATGGCTAGTAATATGACACCAATGTGCCTAGAAGGTTTAAGAAAATTCATCTTTGCGGAAGGCCTTAAGGCCTTGTAATGGAAAACTCCGTAACATTAACTCCGGTGAATACTTCAATGAAGCGAAGGATAAGGAAAGAAACAGCGACAAAAACAATCCCTGCTATGGCATAGGTAAGGGTTTTTCTGGCCCCCTCAACACTTTTTGGATCATTTCCTGCGGTGAGATACTTAATGCCGCCAAGCACAATCATGATGAAAAAGACAAGACCGCCAAGGCCTAAAAGTACTGAGACAATGTTTTCAAATACAACCTCCAAATCCCCGATAGTTGCTGGGTCGTTTGAAAAGCTGGCAGCATAAACGGTTAATAGGCTCAACATAGCAACTAGAAGTTTAACAGAAACTTAAAAGTAAGTTAACCCGGGGTTAGTTGGTTGCGGTGGGGATGGAGAGTTCGAAAATGTTTACTCCGAAGAAGACATTGATAAGTTGCAATATTGCCCAGGCTGCAAAAACAATTACTAAACCAACCAAGGCTGAGGTGATTCTGTTTCTAGCAGCTTCAGTTTGTGCTTTGTCTCCGCCTGAAACAATCCACTGAATTCCTCCCCAAACTAAAATGAAGAAGAAGACAATTGCTGCTATAACAACGATTAGCCTGATGAATCCGGAAACGATCCCTCCAATAGTCAAGTTCTGAAGAGTGCCAAATTGGCCACCTGGTTGTAGGTCGATTGTATTTTGGGCATATACGGTGGCGAGAGTGATTAAGTTTGTCATGTGGCTTATATTATTGAATTTTGAGTGGCCCGATGTCAAGAAGGAGAATGTTAATTCCGAAAAAGCT
>CALEZE010000145.1 GCA_937928235.1 uncultured bacterium
ATTTACAGGTTTAGAGAAATACGAGGATTAAATGGCAAAAAAACCTATTTATATTCTAGGAATAAACGACGGACACCTTTCAACGGCTACGCTAATGAAAGATGGTAAGATTGTAGCAGCCGCCAGTGAAGAGAGGTTTGTAAGAGAAAAAAACTACAGCGGGTTCCCTTACAAGGCCATAAAATATGTTTTAGACTCTGAGGGAATAAAAGGAAAAGATGTTGCCAGAGTTGCTCTGCATGCTAAATGGGGAGTGCCTGTTTTTAGCGATTCTAAAGTACAGCAAGACCTTGCACTTAAAATTTTTGTACGGTTGTATAAGCCCCTTTATTACCTTCGAAGAGCCTGGGGTTTTCTAGAGTACAGAATACCGTTTTTGTCTGTTTTCAGAAGGCCTCTGTACGAACTTGCTTTCAGGTTAGTAGGCGCCAGAACCATGGAGAAAAACAAGGAACACATATCTTCACTTCTCAAAATTAAGAAAGATCAAGTAAGGCTTTATGAGCATCACTCATCACATGCCGCTGCCGCTTATTACACTTCGCCTTACAATGACAAAGATGCACTTGTTTTGACCATTGACGGAGAGGGAGATCTTTTGTCAGCTTCTGTAAACACCGTGAAGGATGGAAAATGGTCCCGGTTGGCAGCGACATCGTCAGACTCTTCTTTTGGATGGTTGTATGGTGAGGTGACTAGCTTTTTGGGAATGAAAAAGAATGAGCACGAGTACAAAGTAATGGGGATGGCGCCTTACTCTAAAGAAGAGTATGTTAACAAACTTTTTGAGGCTAAAGTAAAAGATTTGATAAGAATTGACGAAAGGAATCCGCTTAAGTTTAGGTCCAAGTTCGATGTTCACATGTCTGGTTTTTACTTAAAGAAAAGAATGTACAAGGAGCGTTTTGATAACATAGCTGGAGCTTTTCAAAAATTAGTAGAAGACAGGCTTTCGGAGTGGGTTTCAAACGCGATTAAAGAGACTGGAATAACCACTGTATGTTTGTCTGGTGGTGTGGCAATGAATGTTAAGGCAAATTTAAAAATTGCTGAATTGCCTGAAGTAAAGGAGTTTTATGTATGTCCAAGTTCCGGGGACGAGTCTTCACCAACTGGCGCTTGCTATTTAGCCTATCTCGAATACTGCGAAGAAGAGGGTGTAAAACCACAAATTTCTGAACTGGGCCCTCTCTATTTTGGGCCGTCATTTACAAATGGAGATGTGAAGAAGTTTTTAAGTAAAGGTGGGTACTTTAAGAAATATAATGTCAAATATGTAAAAGACATAGAAAAGACAATAGCTAAGTTAGTTGCAAATGACAAAATTGTCGCCAGAATGGCAGGAAGAATGGAGTGGGGAGCAAGAGCTCTCGGGAACAGGAGCATTCTTTCTAATCCCTCTAATCCAGATTTAGTACAGGTACTAAACGAACAGGTTAAAGGCAGAGACTTCTGGATGCCATTCACCCCCTCTGTGCTGAAAGAGCGCGCAAAGGATTATATAGTAAATCCCAAAAACATCCCGGCACCTTACATGATTCTTACTTTTGAGTCTACTGAAAAAGCTCAGAAAGAGATAAAGGCCGCTATGCATGCGTATGATTTTACAGTACGCCCCCAGCTTGTGGAGAAAGATTGGAACCCAGGTTATTACAAGATAATTAAGGAGTTTGAGAAACTTACTGGTGTTGGGGCAGTACTAAACACCTCTTTCAATTTACATGGACTTCCAATAGTTCTGGGTCCTAGGGAAGCAATGCACGCTTTCGAAAACTCTGGACTTAAATATTTAGCTATGGAGAATTATTTGATTCAAAAGAAGAACTAAAATGACAAGAAAACAGAAAAAAGTTGTAGTAACCGGTGCGGGGGGTTTTATTGGACA
>CALEZE010000146.1 GCA_937928235.1 uncultured bacterium
AGTGACAACGGAATACTTTACGGAATTAACTCTCAAAACGAATCTTTCATTATTTTTGATCGTTTTTCGCTTGAAAACTCCAACATGACCGTTTTTGCTACTTCCGGTGCAGGAAAAAGCTATTTTGTAAAACTGGAAGCCATGAGATCTCTCATGCTTGGCTCGGAAGTTATTGTTATAGACCCTGAATCAGAGTATGAAGAGTTAACCAAGGCAGTAGGTGGAGAGTTTATTTCTTTCTCTTTTAACTCTCAAAGTAAAATCAACCCCTTTGATTTGGCTGACGTCTTTGAAGAAGGCGAAAACCAACTTGGTCTTAAAATTCTTACCCTTCATTCACTTTTTAAGGTTATTATGGGAAGTCTTAACGCCACCCAAGAAGCTCTCCTTGACCGCGCTTTGGTTGCAACTTACAGAGCTAAAGGTATTACTCAAGATCCGGCAACCCAAAAAAACGAACCACCTTTGATGGAGGACTTATACAAACAACTAGTCGGGATGGAAACTGCTGAAGCAAAAGATTTAGCAGCTCGAATAGAAAAGTTTGTAAGAGGAAGCTTCGTGGGAATCTTTGACCAGCAAACAAACATAGATATTAAAAACCCCTTTACCGTGTTTTCCGTTAAAGATTTGCAAGAGTCTCTTCGTCCAATTGCCATGTTTATTATCCTTGATTTTATTTGGACTAGAGTGCAAAAAGACCTAAAAAGAAGAATTCTTGTCGTTGACGAAGCTTGGCACATGATGAGATACCCAGACACAGCGCAGTTTCTCTGGAGTGTAGTTAAAAGAGCGCGAAAATATTTCCTTGGCCTAACCACCATAACGCAAGATGTGGAAGATTTTTTGGCGCAAGATATAGGTAAGGCAATTGTCACAAACTCTGCCCTTAGACTGCTTCTCAAACAGTCACCGGCTGCAATAGATAGGGTTGGTGAAGTGTTTTACTTATCACAAGGAGAAAAACAATTACTGCTTGCTGCAAATGTTGGGGAGGGTATTTTTTTCGCAGGCCCACACCATGCACCGATACGCATCGTCGCAAGCGACAAAGAACACAAATTAATAACTACACGACCACAAGAAAGAGAGGGTACAAATGGCAACCAAAACTGAGCTGACATTCAACTTTGTTAACAGCCTCTATGACGGACTTCTTGCTTTTTTCCCCATAGACGTTCTTGGCGATGTTGTAGGTAAAAAATACCAACCAGCAAGGACTTGGAAAGGTTGGGTACCGGAAGACTTTGAAATATACGTCCGCAGGGT
>CALEZE010000147.1 GCA_937928235.1 uncultured bacterium
GTCCGGCGATAGGAATTTGTGCAGTTCCTGTCTTTCCTGCAACCCTAAAGCCTCCTGTATGGGTCCACTTTGCCTCACCGCCCTTCGCTGCTTCTGCCATCATAGCTGTAATTTCTTTTGCTGCTTTTTCAGAAATAACTCGCTCCCCATAAACCGGTTTTATGTCTTCCTCCCAGCCTTCCCCAACAAGCCTATCGACAACCTGTGGCGTTGCTATTACTCCATCGTTAGCAATTGCTCCCACCGCCCGCACCATCTGGAGTGGTGTAGTGGAAACACCTTGCCCGAAACTGGTAGTCGCCAAGTCGACAATATTCCAGGTACCCCTTTCTCTCAGTCTCCCAGTAGCCTCGCCTTGCAAATCTACCCCTGTCTCGCTACCTATCCCGAATTTTGCTAAGTAGTCATAAAGAAGATCCGCCCCCAACTTTTGCCCAACAAACGACATTCCCACATTGTCAGAGTTTATTATCACATCCATCATGGTCCTGTCTTTCTCGTATTCGTTGTTCCAAGTTCTTATAAAATACTTGTCCACCTTGAGAGGTGATCCGCATATGTCACATTTTGTGTCTGGTTCCACAACTTCCGCATCAAGTCCTGCAGCCATAACCAATACTTTGAAAATTGACCCAGGTTCAAAAATGTCAGAAACTGCGGGGTTCTTAAAATTTTCGTTAGTGTATTCTGAATATTTTTCGGGTTCGTAAGACGGGAAAGAGCTCATCCCTAAAACAGCCCCCGTCTTTGGATCCATAACTATTGCCGTCCCACCCTTAGCGCCATACCTCTCAATACCATCCACCAATCTTTTTTCAAGAGAAAGTTGTATTGTTTTATCTATATGAGTCTTCAAGTCAACTCCTCCAGAGGGAAGAATTTCTTGAGACTGGCCGATAAGAATCGGTGTTCCTCGGGCATCCAATTCCTGACTTACAAAGCCGGATCTTCCAGACAAGGAAACATCATAAATACCTTCGAGGCCGAAGTAACCAACATCACTCCCATCCTCGTCTTTACCAACAAACCCCAAAAGGTGAGCAGCAGCCGAAGCTTCCGGATAGGCT
>CALEZE010000148.1 GCA_937928235.1 uncultured bacterium
TTCCTTTCGTCTTTAGTTTTATAACCAAACTCTTCTGTTATCCCCTCATTCTCCTCACCTTCACCCGTGAGTGGTTGTAAAAGCTCTTTCCTATTATCGTCAGCCGCCCAGTTATTCTTTTGCAACGCCAAGTTATTCACAAAGTTTAGTCGTGCGCTACTACGGGGAAAAACCTCTTCATATCCACATTTTAAACAGCGCTTGTGGATAACTTTACTGTCACCTTTAATAAGGGTCAGTTTGTCCAGAGAGTGGGCGAAAAGACCTTTGCACTTTGGTGTTTTCATTGTCCTGTGTCTATTGTACCAGGCGGTAAAAAGCCGGACTTTTTCTCCGGATTTGGTCTTTCGTGTTCTTCCCAAAAAGTGTCTGTTGCTTCCCTTTCTTTTCTCTCTCTGACAGTCTTTGCATCCGGATACTTCATGACGGAGGATTTGGTCGGCTTAACCTTTGGTTTCTTAACCTTGGGTTGGGCAGGTAAGTCGTCCTTGTCTTTTTCAATTCTAATAACCTGTGGAACTATTGGTTGGGGGTTTTTTGTGGCTCTAATAACACCTAAGATGTAGCCCAAAAAGAAAAGAGCCGTGCCGGAAATAACAACAACCAGCAACATTGTCATTGTAGTTTGTACTTCCATATTGTATACCTAGTGGCCTTACAAGCCCCTCCTCTAAGGAGCCTCTTAGAGTTTTTGCATTCCCGGAGATTTCTTGCGGTTAAAAAGACCTTTTATTCTCTGGAAAATGCCCACCCCAACAGCGCTCTTAAATCCTATTATAGCCTTTGGCATCATGTAGTTTTTCGTTTTTTCCAAACCCGGTCTGCCGTTACCAATAAGGTCCTGGCCTATTTCCTGATCAAGCTCCCTTTGTTCCTCTATCAATTCGTTCATAATTTTTGTGGACAAGACATCTCGTGGTTTTCGTCGTCTCTCTCAAAATGAAAGTCAACAGCCAAACCTTCGCCGTCCCTGGTAACTTTCGTGGGCTGGACATACAAACAGTAGGCGCATTGGATAGTGTGGAAATTTCTAATCCACCACCTACCATCACTTTTTATGTACGAGTCTGTTAGATCAATCGTTACCATTTGTTGCATAAAAAACCAGGCCGACCTTTTTGCACTTATCACAAATCCCGACAGACATTGTCACCCTAGTGTTTTTAGAAAACTCTTTACCTGCATGCTTTAAGCAAAATCTCTTACCCAAAACAAAAGCCAGCATCTTAGAGGCTAGATGCTTTTGCGCTACTTCACCAACCCTGTTACTTAACTGCATGTTTTAACTTTAACATTTTGCCCCTTAGAAAAGGTAGTAAGTCCTGCGGTCTTTCAAAAAGATTGCGCCAACAAAACCAACCGTGCAAAAGACAAGAGTGTACTCTCACTGGTTCGTCAGGTAAAAGGCTGTTAGTTCTATAAATATGATCAACGTACACAGTTGACTCCTGTCCAACATCAACCAACTTGACCTCTCTGCCTTTGTAATAAAGTTTTTCAAAACTCATTGTTTAACTGGTTGTCCAAAACCCTTTGTCTTGTATAGTAGTTTGTTTAAAGAAAAGCGCATATCCGGTTGTCCATTCTTCCTTCTCGGCCCACTAAATTCAAGATCCGAAGGTACAACATAGACAATGTCTTTCGGGACAAAAGGAGAGGATACAACAGGAACTCCCTTGTAATGACCAACGACCCTGGTTGACATTTCTTGTTCACCGATCATAGACTTTTTAGGACCTTAAAAAAGTACCTTGCCTTTGCTTCTGGGTGTTTCACCCGGCCGTTTTTCTTGGTCCTTTTTATTGCCTCCTTTACATTATAGTAGGACTTATCTTTAACTGCACCAATCACCCGGCCAGCAAAAGTACCTTCCGGAAGTTTCAGCCGGTCAATTACTTCAAAGCCGTATGCTTGGTGGGGGGTGGTGATATTTCTTTCTGGGTGTTTGTCGGAAATTTTTCTGACGTATTCTTTACCAATTCTTGTAAGACCTCTTCCATTAATCATAGTGTCTTCTTTTAAGTTATCCACAATCTTTGTATTGGTCTTCTTCTTTTTATTTTTTGTGGCTACGCCAATATTATTATTCAATGTACTTCTCTTTGTAATACTTATGGTGCCTACCGACTTCATAGGCTCTGAAGTCTGACTTCCTAGGCTATGAAGTATTTTTGATAGGGGGGTACCTGGAAAAATATGTCTATGCCAGCCGGAATTTCCTAACCGACATTCTTCTATGTCACAGTTTTTTGTAGCCTCTGTTTTTATCCAGCCGTTTTTTTCTAACTGATTAATGTGGTAAGAAACATTCCTTCTTTCAAGTCCCAGCATTTCTGCAAAGTGACCATTGCTGGCCCAACACCACCGACGATCCACCTTAAGAAGACTTAGGATCTCTGCCAAAATCAGCTTGGCATTTCCGGACAACTTTGTGTCCGAGTAAACTACATAAGGTATCCAAAGAACTATGTTTTTATTTTCCTGCATGACTTTTCCGGGTCACTTTATTTTTCTAACACACATTACATCTTTAAGTCCGGAGGCTTGCCCATGCTAAATGCGCGCGAATGACTGCCAGTCCTTCAACAAACGAGTCCTCCTGTGATGAAAAGCAGAAAGAACAAAAGAAGCATGACCTCCGGGCCTAAAAAAGCAAGGCGTGTTAAAGAACTAGGGCAGTAAGTAAAGAGTAGGGGGTGAAACATCCGGTGTCAATATACTATTGTAAGGTACGCCATGGGTCACACATTCTTAATTTTTAAGTAGCCTCTTAGGCTGTGTTTTCCCTCTTGACAAGATGTACCCCGCATTGATACTCTTTTTATGTAGCACTTTTATACACGCCAGGTGACACCTTAAAAGTTTCACAACTGCAAAGTCATTGTAGGTTAGGTTAGTTAGTCACTCGAGGGGCCTTGGACAGGTACTCTTGAGCAACCGTTGCCTGGCGTATATAAGAGTGTTTTACAAACAACATGACAAAAGAAGATAGGCTCTACAAAGAAACATTAATCCGCGTCGGACCTTCCGAAATGAAAGGTATTGACAGACTCCTTGACAAAAGGCACTTTGGAATAGCTGAAAAACACACGGTAAGTAAGTTAGTAGGATATATTAAAACTTTGGAGAAAAAGGCGGGCCTTGATGTCCCCGATCCGGAAAACGCACCAATTAAAGAAGGAATGATTAAAGTAAACACAAACGGGGGAACTTATTACGAACCGGCAACGGCTTAAAAAAAGAAAGGCCGTCGGACAGGTAAAACGGCCTTTCTACCAAAATAATATCACAGTGCAAAAACAACAAACGCAGATAACTGGTAAAATGGAAGTAGTACAAGCCGCTCTTTTTGGCTTTAGTGCAGGGTTTGTCTTAGGAGTGGTTGTATTTTTTAGACTACTTTCATGAGTGGCGTAAAACTTAACCTTAAAAGGGACGCAGAAGGGCACCTCCACAAAGTCTTTGGTTTTGACTGCGACAGACACACCGAACTTGTAAACGGCCTTTTGGAAAGAATTGCCCTACTTACCAAAGACGGCGTAAGCCCCAGGGACAAAACGCTAAACCTCATTGAAGCCGTGTCTGATATTACGAAAACACCAGAGGAATTTGCCTATATGATGTTTTCTGTCGGGGAAATGGCAAACCTAGGCAAACTAAAAGGACAAACAATGAAGAGTCTTTTAAACGAGGTTGCAAAAGTAAAACACCGAAAGGAAAGAAAAAATGGCCAGGAAAAAAACTAAAAAATACTTCACAAAAAAAGAGGTTGAGGACAGGGAAAGAAAACTTATTAAAGACTTTGCCGTAGAGATAAACACGCTACACACAGAAATAAGGAGGCTGTCGGCATGAAAAGGTTTAGGTACAGCGTGTTGGTTGGGCAAAGGTGGCTTGATATAGCTGCCGGGGAAAATCTGCTTAGGGACTTGGCTAGTATTACAACTAAACATCCTGACTTTCGCGCCGACGCTCGATGAACCTTTGCAGAGGCTGTTTATTTACCTCCTGTTTTCATAGCCGAAGGCGAGGATCCCGACAAAGCAAAACAAGAGGAAGTACCGATACTTCTTGATCTTTCAAAAGTTGCCGTAGTAATGCAGGCGGGGAGATACGACTAATGATAGTAAAAGGAAACCTTAAAGTGGGTGGCGCCTTGTACCAGTTCGAGGCAGACGAGAAAGAAGACTTGCTTGCAATACTTAAGGTCGTGGGGATCGTAAACATTAGGCAGGAGTGTAATATTTGCAACAAAGGAACCCCGGAGGACTTTCAGTTTTACGCCTACAAGAAAAGTTCCGACAAGGGAGAGTTTATCTTTGTAAAAGTTAGGTGCACTTGCGGAGCGGTTAGTAGTCTTGGTCAATATAAGTCCGGCGGTTACTACTGGAAAGACTTCGAGGAATTCAAAAGTAAGGGCGGTAAAGAGAACCAAACCAAGTCCACGGATGACTTTTAAAACAGAGAAAGAACAAAGGAGAGGGGGTGAAGTAGTTTGAGAGATAGCAATGTTGCAAAAACGGCCACTGTTTCTCCTTCAACAGAAATAGGCAAAGGTGTGAGAGTTTGGCACTTTGTGAATCTTTATGACTGCCACCTCGAAGATGAGGTTTCGGTTGGTTCCTACACAGAAATAGGTAAAGGTGTGAGAGTTGGTGCTGGGACCAGAATACAAGCGAAAGCCTTCATTCCGGAAGGGGTGTCGATAGGCAAGGGTTGTTTCATCGGACCCGGAGCCATCTTTACCAACGAGAAACACCCCTCAATAGAGGGCGGTTTTGAAGCAGAGCAAACCGTAGTAGCAGATGGAGCGAAAATTGGTGCTGGAGCAGTGATACTCCCCGGGATAACCATAGGTGAAAATGCCATGGTTGGTGCTGGGAGTGTAGTCACCAAAGATGTACCAGCAGGAGCGACTGTTTACGGAAATCCTGCAAGAGAACACTGATCTTGCTTTACAGGAAGGTTAACTCGTTTGACCTTCCTACTAAAACAAGTTTACTGATATGTCACACTGGAGAAGCTGGAAAACTACACAGGCAATAGAGAAGTTAGGTTTTAGTGTGGAAAAGACAAAGGAAAATCTGTTCAGGGTGTGGAAGGGCAACATAGTAGCAGCCACAGTAAACGGCGGGCAAGGGCTGTTTGAATTTCTGATGCGAGTTAGAAAGAAAAAGACAAATGGATAATTTTGAAGTGAGGCAAGGGGAGGTGGAAAAACTGTTGAAAAGTCTTGGTAGGAGGCTGAAAAAGGCTATGCCAAAAGGATGGGGGTTTACTCTATTGATTTTCAGCTATGGAGATAAAGGCGCCACCTTTTACACCAGCTCCGCGGAAAGAGAGGGATCAATTAAACTAATGAAGGAATTTTTGAGAAAAATGGAGAGCAACTGATGGCAAACCACGAATTTAAATCAAACGATATAACCAAGCCTTGCGAGGTATGCGGGTTTGCAGCAGGACTTCCGCACTTGTTTGGTATTGATTACGACTACAAGTACGGAAGAACGGTAGAGACAAATGTACGCAAATCCCTATACAGGGCCTTAGAAAACGGTCTTCCTGGGGTAAGGTGGGTTATTCCCTTGGCTCCTGGTGACGAACTGGTTATAGAAAAACATGACATGATTGACGCTATTTATCGCATAGGCAAAGTAAGGAAGAAAAAATAACCTGTAATATGAACACAAAATTTATACAGACTACTCCCCTACCCTGGCTAAGGGGTATCCCCTCAAGGCTAGAGAGTGGCAGACCCATAGTGGGGGAGAGGTGCAGAAATTTGCGGGAATTGTGAAAATAGGAAGAACAAGGTAGAGTCACAAACCGGTTCTTGTGCGAACAAAAAAATGAAAAATTTAAACTTAGGTTCAATAAAAATACCAATAGAGGCAGCGACAAAGACATTCGCTGTTCTTGCCAAGCGTGGAGCAGGTAAAAGCTACACAGGTGCGGTTATGGCAGAGGAGTTTCACAAAGTCGGAGTTCCTTTTGTGGTCTTTGACCCTATTGATGTTTGGTGGGGATTGAGGCTTGATAAGAACGGAAAAGATAAAGGGCTTCCTGTTGTTGTGTTTGGTTTGGAACATGCAGACATTCCGCTTGATAGAGATATGGGTAGGCAGGTTGCTCAAGCGATAGTAAAAGAGAATGTGAGCTGTGTTATTTCAACTTTTGGTATGCCTAAAGCTGGTCAAAGATACTTTATGGCAGAATTTGCTGATGAGCTTCTCAAAATTAACAATACTCCACGACACATTTTTATAGAAGAAGCCCACGAGTTTGTGCCACAAAGAGTCTTTGGTGCAATGGGGGCGGTATTTAATGCGGTTAGTAACTTAGTTGTTATGGGCAGGAATAGAGGTTTAGGCGTTACCCTGATTAACCAGAGAGCCGCAACTATCAATAAAGATGTTCTTACTCAACTTGATACGCTTCTTGCCTTTAGAAATGTTGCACCGCAAGACAGGAAAGCCTTAAGAGAATGGGTTGAATATCAGTCGGCAGAGGGAGACTTTGAAAAGTTTATGGCTTCACTTCCCTCACTTCCAACAGGGGAGGGGTGGCTTTGGAGTCCAGAGTTTATGGAAAAGTTTGAAAGAATAAAAATTAGGGAAAGGGAAACTTTTCACCCAGACAGAGAAAAACTAGGAGAAACTTTTACTATGCCCAAGCTAGAACAAGCAGATATTCAAGACTTCATAGAAAGGTTTAGTGCAGAAAAAGGCGAAGAAAAAGTTGAGGTTGAGGATAAAAAGCCAGCAACCAAACAGGTTGTAGCACCACGACCAGATTTAGCCAAAAGG
>CALEZE010000149.1 GCA_937928235.1 uncultured bacterium
ACTGTTTCATTTGTGACTCCTTTTGGTTGCACACTCTCTCTGGCGAGTTCTTTATGTCAAAGTGCTTTTACTCCACCAAAAAACCCGCCGTGAAGCGGGTTATTCATAAGAGGTGGAATAGCCAGCTACACCGCGGGTCTTACGGTGCTACCTCCAGCTATTGTATTTACAAATTTAAGCATGGTGTGATTATAGCAAACTCCCTTTGTGATGTGGAAGGTTCTTGAAACTATTTAGAGTGTTGTAGTATAGTCCACCCACATATGATAGGTGTATTTGTTCAACGGGCCGGCACAGGGGGCAAGGAAAGAAAAGGTGCTGCTACAACGTGGGAACCTGCACGTTACACAGGAAACGGGCAGTATCTCCTTTATACAGACATGCCAGGAGCTATCAACCTACACCACTCAGTTGAAATAGAACGACATAAAAACTCCACACTACAAAGAGACCCAAACTCGTTTGAGTTACGAATCCGCGGAGACTTCGGTGTTGAAATAGGCGAAATGAGTATCTCAGATATACCAAGAGATGGGCACACCCACGAGCTCCCCAGCGGTGTCCTCGCCCGAGGATACAGCCGTACTATGATTTATCATGTTCCTGAAGGAGTAGAGGCTGAAATCTCAATCGTAGACAGAACAATGAGAGGTCACCCAGAGGTGGTTCGCGCCAAACTAATGACACTCTCAGCAGAACAAGAGCAACAAGCCAGGAGAATAGAGAACGGGCTAGATGCGGCAATACTAGCTAACTCAAGAAGCCAAGATTTATAGTGACCCCACCGGGACTCGACAATTTGAAAAATTGGTTATTCTTCCCCGATTTCCAGGATAAGCGGAGCTTGCGACTGTCGTCTAAAGTAATCTTAAAACTTCGTTAAGAGAACCTGGCGTCCTAAGCCATGAAGAGAATCTTAAGACTCGGCATGGGTTGTGATTGTGACCCTACCGGGAGTCGAACCCGGGTTTCCAGGATGAGAACCTGGCGTCCTAGGCCACTAGACGATAGGGCCATGAACCCGTGCCGAGTCAAAGACGATGTAATTGTATCTTTTTCGAGGCTAAAAGACAATTTAACCCCTAAGCTGCATAACCGCCTTGTCTTTTTCAAAAAGCTCCAGTGCGGTACTAAATGCCGGTCTTTTGAGCGCCAAAAGCACCTTGCTCATTTGGTATTCGGGAATAATGACATCATAGTTGCGTTTATAAAACTCCCTTGCAAAATCTTCCGGTGTTAATTGATTCAGATTAGTGGAAGACTCAATTCGTTTGTGATTAAAAACAGCCTTGACCACCCCACCTGGTACCAAAACTCTGTCAACCGAAGCAACTGCTTCACTTGGAACCTGGCTATAAGCCATTCCATACACAGATATGATTCCTGCAACCGAATTGTCATTTATGCCTCTTAGTTTTTCGACCGGGGTGGCATACAACAGGTCTTCACCAACATTTTCTCTCACCTCGTTTGTTACTTTAAGCACTGTGGCACCGATACTCAAACCTTCGGTCATGGGGTTCATTTTCATAGTCCTTACAGCTACTCCTTTACCTGCCCCAACATCAATAACAAGGCTTGAACCGAGCCTGTCCTTGTTCTGTTTTATATAGTCAAAATAGTTTGCCAAGCCACCCAACACAACTTGGTATTCCCCCATGTCCCTACGGTGAGCATACCCTTGTATTTCATCTTGTTTTCTCGCCTTCACTATTTGGGAAGCTATAGTGTCTCGAACTTCTTGTTCGCTTTTGGGCTCCATTGCTAGTTAGCCGCAATGTAAGAAGGGGTGCGTGGAGTTGTCGACTTTTTAGTCTTTCTTTTAACGGGAAACTTCTTCATTGCCACTTTAAGTACATCTTCAAGCCTGCCCGCAAACACAAACTTGATGTCTTTTTTGACATTCGCTGGCACATCTTCCATATCTTTTTTGTTGTCCTTTGGAAGGATTATTGTTTTTAGCCCTGCCCTGTGGCCCGCAATAACTTTCTCTTTGACTCCACCAATTTCATGCACGCGTCCACGAAGTGTCACCTCGCCCGTCATCCCAACTTCGCGTTTTACTTCCACCCCTGTAAGTGCCGAAACCAGCGCCGTTCCCATGGCAACACCAGCGGAAGGGCCATCTTTTGGAACAGCTCCTTCGGGAACATGAATGTGTACATCAATCTTTTTGCCAAAGTCTTCTTTTAGACCCAGCTCCTGCCAATGAGCCTTGCTCCAGGTGAAAGCCGCTTTTGCAGACTCCTTCATAACATCACCCAATTGCCCGGTGAGAGTTAGTTTGCCCTTCCCAGGCATCAAGGAAACCTCTATAAAAAGTATCTCGCCACCAGTTGCCGTGACTGCCAAGCCCGTGCTCATACCAACCTCGTCCTCTTTTTCTGCCAAGATGGAAGTAAACTTTTGTGGACCAAGATACTTTCTCACCTGGGTTTTGCCCACTGTTTTTGGAAGTTTCTTGTTTTCCGCTGCAAGGCGAGCTAGTTTCCTACAAATATTTGCAAGGTTTCTTTCCAAGTTTCTAACTCCGGCTTCTCTGGTATATCGAGAAATAACTTCGTGTATTGCCTCTTTTGAAATTTTAATTTTCTTGCTTTCCAAACCGTGGACCCTAAGCTGTTTTGGCCATAGGAATTTCTTGGCAATTGAGTGTTTTTCGTCCTCCGTGTAACCAGGAAACTTGATAATTTCCATCCTGTCCCGGAGAGCTGGAGGGATGGTATCTAAAACATTTCCAGTTGCAATAAACATAACCTCTGAAAGATCAAACGGAACTTCCAAATAGTGATCTGAAAACTCTCTGTTTTGTTCAGGATCCAATGCCTCAAGAAGGGCTGAAGATGGGTCTCCCCTAAAATCTGTCCCAACTTTGTCTATTTCGTCGAGCATAAAGACGGGGTTCTTTGTTCCTGCGTTTTTAATACCTTGAACGATTCTTCCGGGAAGTGCACCAACATATGTTCTTCTATGTCCTCTTATTTCTGCCTCGTCTCTAATGCCCCCCAAAGAAACTCTCACAAATTCGCGTCCCAGAGCTTTTGCAATGGAGCGGCCGATGGATGTTTTACCTGTTCCGGGTGGACCAATAAGACAAAGAATGGTTGGCTGAGAATCCGGCAAGTGACTTATCTTGTCATTTTTCTTGGCTTTCTTTTTACCCTTCCCCTTTTTGTCTGCTTTTTTCTTTACTTGCATGACGGCCAAGTACTCCAAGATCCTTTCCTTGGCTTTTTTCATTCCGTAGTGCCTATTTTCCAAAACATCAGCAGCTTCTTTTATAGAAATGTCGTTGGGCGAAACCTTGCTCCAGGGCATTTCGACAAGCCAGTCTAGGTAGTTTCTGATGTAGCCCCCCTCGGGGTTGTTTGGGGAAAGCTGGGAAAGGCGTTTTAATTCTTTTTCTGCCCGCTCACGCACTTCCTTTGGCATTTTGGCAGTTTTTATCTTTTTGCTGTATTCACCAAGCTCTTCAGAACCATATGTTTCCTCGTCCAACTCTCCCAATTCTTCTTCAATGGTTTTCTTTTTCTCACGAAGCATGGCTTTCTTCATCTGATCCTCAAATCTTTTTTGTGTTTTTGAGGTAATTGTCTTTTCAAGGTCAAGAATATTCACCTCGTGAGCCAAATAGTCAATAACTTTTTTAAGCCTTTTTTCAAGAGACAACATTTCCAAGAGTTTTTGCTTTTCTGAAGTCTTAATTTCAAGAAGTGAAGCCACCTGGTCTACAAGCTCTCTTGCATCAGCCTGCCCTGAAACAAGCCTCATGACCATCATTATTTCAGCCTGCTTTCCAAGATTTATGCCTTTTTTGAAAAGTTCAAGGAGTCTTTTGGCAGAGGCCTTTATTTCTGCCGTTTCTTTTGTTTCCTCTTTAATTTCCACTACATTACCTACCAGATGGGGCTCGTGAGCAACAACTTCGTCAAGTTCTATTCTTGCCTGGCCACGCACAAGTGCATGAATCTCACCATCTGTGCTCATCATTTGCGTTATTGTGCAGATAGTTCCCATTTTATAGAGGTCTTCCTCACCCGGGTCTGAAATCCTCGGGTCTTTCTGAGTAAAAACTGCAACGACCCTATCTTCCTGGAAAGCGGTGTTTATAGCAGAAACACTTTTGGTGCGACCAAATGTAAGTATGGTGCCTGTGTGTGGAAAAACGACGGACCCTCTTATAGCAACAATTGGGACTCGTCTTGGAGTATTTTCTGTTAATTCTTCGGCCATTTAATTGTTCGCAATCAAAATCCAGTATCAAAAGTACGAATTTTGAACAGCTTTTAGCAGTCTAACAATTTAACTGCTAGGTGTCAAGGCCAGTTAGGTAGCCTTAGCACCTACCGGCCGCTGGGCCAAGCACGCTACTTTGTTAAAGAGAATAAGTGCAATTTCTCTGAAACTAAAGATGTTGTGGCGCCGATTACGGCTCCGCCAATTACATCCAGTGGGTAATGAACATTGGCTAAGATTCTTCCCACCCCAACAAAAAAGGCCGCGAAAAGGAAGAGTGCACCAAGCTTTTTTTCGTGCAAGAAAATGGTTACAGCTATGGCAAAAGATATAGCCGTATGGGCAGAAGGAAATGCGGAGTCTAGTGGCACCGTTATGGTTGCTGGCATAATTCCTTCAACAACAAACGGCCGCACCGTTGGGTAAATGGTTTTGACCATCTCGCAAATTGCCCAAGCTACAAGGGCCGCAAAAAAAGCATGGAGGGCCTGCTCTTTGTTTATTTTGCCATCTACAAGCCACAAAACGGCAAGACCAGAAATCATCACCCAAACTAGAAGACTTGCTATAAAAGTCACGAACATAACTAAATGCTACCACTCTTTTGTTTTGAGTGGAAACGCGAGCTTTGCTCTGCCCCACCTCTTTGCCTTGCCGACAACGAATTACTATACTAATTACAATGAGTCG
>CALEZE010000150.1 GCA_937928235.1 uncultured bacterium
TGATCTGCTAAGTTTCATTATTTTTTAGTATTCTTGTTTAAGAAGAGTATTCCACAAAATGGAAAGCTAAAAATAGAAAGTACTTTTTGCATTTTGGGAAACACTGTCGCAAGGAGAAAAGTAATTAGTTCCTTCAAGCGCTCTTACCGTAGCTTCTGCGTCCTCCGCACCAACCACTGTGGGAAAATTGTGCTCCATAAAAACACCTCCCCGACATCCAAAGAGTCTTCCCTGCCAAGTTAGTGTGTCACAAACCGCCAATTGTTCGGAAAGTCTGTCTCCACCATAATACTCTCCCAAACCATGACCAATACCATGCGGGCAACCTAGCCCCATTTCTCCGAAAAGTTCTATACATTTTTTATCAAGTTCGGAAACTATCCCTGCCCCTTCTTGGCCGACTGCTGCCGTAAAAAAACCGTGGTAACAACCAAAGGTAAATGTTTCGTCGCATACCCCAATCCCTTCAACTCCCTCCTTTTCGAAAAGCTCCTCACCAAAAATATGCGCCAGCAAATGCTGTTGTGGGATTTCTTCTCCGCCAACCGCACTCTTCAATTCCAAAAATGCTCTCTCTCCGCCTTTTTGACTTATTAAGCTAGCGATTTGATTTCTGAAAGTTGAAGGGTCGAGACTAACACTTCCCGCTTTAGCAACAACAATTGTTCCCCTGTAGTAAGGAAAAAGGTGGTCATGATATTCCCAAGCTCCTACCTTCTTGAATTTAAATTCCCAAGAATCATTTGGCGCTATTGGTTTTCTTGGATCAAAAGCAGAGTAAATATCGTGTATGGGGTGGCTATTAGACGCAGGCCAAAAAGGTTCCTTTCTTGTTGTTGTAAAGCGAACCACATCCCCTGCCTGTATTGACACTTTTTTTGGCTCAAATCCGTCTTCCGTTAAAACAATATTGTGGGTTTCACCGGTCGGGACATAGACAATTTTCCAACCAAATACACCCCCGATAAGCAAGAGACTAAAAGCAAGGGCGATTTTTTTAGTTAGTGTCATTTTTCCTGAAATAAGTTTGTGAGAAATCTTCAACCAAACCAAGACAATCTCCTCTCTCCTCTTTGGTGAATTCTTTGGCGTTACAAAATGCAAAACCAACAACCTCTTCTTTCCCTGGTTCTCCTTGCTCCATTAATCCTTGCGCATATGCCCCTATGCAAGTCTCCCAAAGCTCACTTTCCAGCCTCCTGCATGCCCTAATAACTGTCGAGTGGTCAGACGAAGTTGTATTACTAAACCCCTCGACCTGCACAAGGGTCCTCAAAACCGCAATTTTGTTTTCTATTCCAGGTATGCCTTCCAGATATGTAAGTGCTTATTCTAACCTTCCTCCAGCACCCCAAACAAGTGTGCTTGCAAGACCGTCATAGCACTGCAATTTATACTTGGGCAGTTCTTCGCAGAATCTAAACGGGTTTTCTTTAATTTCCAAGTGTTCGTATCGACTTTGGTAGTAATCCATGTTGACCGCATTAAAAGCACCATCAAGACAGTTCCAAATCTGCTCCCCAGTCCCTTCGCAGATGTCACAAACCGGCTCCATACCTTTTGCAAAGTTGTCCCAATCGCTTATGTGGTACATATGGTATGCACCGTGGCCCACACCGTGGTAGCAATTTCCTATCGCAAGTGGTTGGCTCTCCCCCAACACACCCTCCACATGGCTACAAAATGAAATTGCCTCTTCTATCTTTGGATAATTATGAAACCAAACTTCCAAAAACCCGTGATAAAACCCAAGAGCACAGTATGTGCTTTCGGGAATAACTACAGATTCTTTATCATCCCGAAACAGTCTGTAGGCAAATCCTCCCATGTAGTGGGTAATGTCATTGCAATTTCTTGCAAACTCTTCGTCCACTTTATAGTATTCTGCCGCAAGTTGGAAAGCTTCTTTCAAGCCATCTTTTGCCATGGTCGTCTTGAGGTTGTTTACCCAACACTTTCTTTTCGATTCTGCCTCTACACAATTTTGTATCTCACTTGTATGAGGAGTGTAACTGGTAGTTTCAATTTCACTTGTGGTATCGACAACTCTTATCATCCCAACATCCGTAGAGTAGTAAGACCCAAGGTGGTCATGATAACCCCACTCACCAACTTTATCGAAAGTAAAACTCCAGGTTTCACCTGGGCGCAATGCTCGCTTTGGATCAAATTCCGGGTAAAGGTCGTGTACTGGGTGACTATTAGAAGCTGGCCAAAATGGTTCGTTCCTTGTTGTTCTAAAAGTGACAGTCTCGCCTTTTCTAATGGTTATTTCTTCTGGGAAAAATCCGTACTCACCAAGCTCCACCGTGTGCCCTCCCTCGAAGCTTGTAAGTTTGGGGTATAGAAATTTGACAGCCACTAGGACCAACAGAACTACCCCTATTAAGGAAAATATCTCTTGTTTTTTTGTCAGTTTTTTCCTAGTCATTTTTGCTCACACCCTATGGGCAGTAAACTACAAAGTTCCTTGTATTCTGCCGAACCCGGGTGAAATATGTCTGCTGCTTGGGAAGAAAGTGCCTCCAAACATGCCTCGTTCGCTACCGGTGCTTCGCTACAAAAATCAACCGCTCTTTTGTTGTTGCTTTTGTCTATCTCCACCAACCTCAAAGCAGTCGCCCTTATGCAATTTTTTCCAAGCTCGTCGGGAAGACGGGAACAATAGGAATAAATTGCACTTGTTTCGAACCTAAACTGAATCGGAATTATGTAAAAAATATCTCCGAAACATAAATTTCTGGCTTCGCCAGCAAGATTGTCACAGAATTCCATTGCGCCGGTCGGCGTAATTATTTCATCAAAGAAAAGGGGCCAAGATTCAGTCCAACAAGATGCTTTGACTACACCCTCGTATTCATCACAAAAAGCCTTAACATCTTTTTTGAGCGGCACCTTGCCCTTAATAAGCTCTTCATCTTCCTCCCCCAAGGGTTGAAATAGCTGCATAAAGACTCCGTCGTAACAAACAGGAGTAAAATCCCCCGTCTCTTTTTTGGCAACTCTCTCACAGACCCCAATTGCTTTTGATGTATCAGCACCAGTTGTGTACATCAGCAAGTGCCCCAAAGCGTGATAGCAACTACTTCTTTCCAAGCCCGTAGGATTAAAGCCGTCTCTTTCTTCGCATACATCAACCAGCTCCGCTTCCAGCTCGCGCATTTCAGCTTCACTTTGAACAAACTCCTTCCTGAATCTTTCTTGAAATGCTCCGTGCACACACCCATTGGAACACACACCCCTCGGGCAGCGACCAATAACATCTTTCCACTTTGAAGGGTCTTTCTTGGTCTCAATTGCGGCCACTTCGTGTCCCAAAACATGACAGTATGTGTACTCTGGAGTTCTTGACTGGACCTGCCCCGTGACTTCAAAAACCTCCTCCATTGAAAGTGTCTTCATAAGAAGTGGGATATTCTCGTCATAACAATCTTGTTTGTAAGAAAAACTTTTACATTCTTCGATTATTTTGTCCGCATAGTACTCAAGCGGCTGGTTTTTCCTACCGACAACCAGTCCTAAAAATAGTGCCGCCACTAGAAGCAACAAAACAAAACCCGTTTTTTTACTTATATTCTTCATCAAAACTTACCCAATCCTTTTAGAGTATTTTCTACCTGCGTTGTACAAAAATCCTGATTTTCCTTGTCATAAGTTGCACAAATCCCCAGGGCCTTTTCTTTTGAATACCACTGAGCAAGATAACCAAATAGGTAGGAAAAGCATCCTTCCCTCTCGGACTCACTAAGAGCACCGTCCTCGCACACGGCGAGTGCTTCGACATACTCTCTTCCCGGTTCCCCGTGTTCTAAAAATGAAAAGGCAAAACCTTGAATGCAGGGTGTTTGCAATTCCGTCTTTACCTGACGGCAAGTTTCCACAACATCCTCTGTTGTAAGGCTGTCTCCACTTCCAAGCATTATTGCGAGATT
>CALEZE010000151.1 GCA_937928235.1 uncultured bacterium
AAAGACTAAAGGCGGCGGTGCTTGATTATTCTAGACGCAGAAGACGCTTTGGGGGGAATGACGCGGAGGAGCACTTCACTTTCAAGCCAGAGGTCGCAGCAAACCTGGAACTTGCCTGGTGGAGACTTGAGAAGGTTCCAGAAGGAACAAAGCTCAGCCAGTTTATTGTCGAACAACTTAAAGAGCAGTACGGACTTTCTAAAACCCTTGCCAAAGAGGCAGCAGTTCTTATGTCCCAGGCCGTATTAGAAGGCAAAAAGAGCAAATGGGAAGCTGCCAAAAGAAGTCTCAAAAAGTTTTACAAAATCATAAGGGACGACCTTAAGCTTGCTTTTGAACCTTCCTTGGTCGCTTCGCTTGAAGTGAAGCTTTGGCGCGAAATGAAAGGAAAAGAGAGTGTTGCTGCAGCTTCACTTTCGGAAGAAACTGCCAAAGAGCTGTATGCAGAAGTTTACAGAATATCGCTTTTCCAAGCTGCGAAACTGGCTCACCTAAGGGTTCTCGCCAATGTCGAAAGAAACTTAGCAGAAAAAGGTTTCGGAGATCATCATTGGGATAAAGCAGAAGATTACCTGGAGAAATTTTACAGTGCACTTAAAGAAAGAGTCGCATAAGTGAGATGCTAAAGCTACTTACTCGGCTTTAAAGGAACGCGTAGCTTTAGACTTTAGTCGCAAGCTTTACTTAGACTTTTACCTCTCCCTGTCTCAACACTTCAGTATCGCCATTTTTAATTCTGATCAATGTGGAGGCCTTTCCTTCGAGTGGGCCGACATCTACATAATAATCAACTTGATTACCAAAGTATTTCTTGGCGTCTCTCACAGTCACAGAGGGCACTTCTCCTTCTGGATTTGCGCTTGGTGCCGCCAATGGACCAGTTTCGTTAATTAGTTTTTGGAGTTCAGGATAATTGGGAAACCTAAAAGCAAGAGAATCTGTGCCGCGGTGCAGGTATTCAAAGCCTTTGTCTGGACAAGGCAGAATTACACTTACCTGCCCAGGCCAAGACTTTTTGAGAACCTCCTCAGTTTTCGCATCGAGTTCGATAGAGAACTTTTCTAGGTCGTCGAAAGAGGAGATTAAAATAATAAATGGTTTTTCTGGACTCCTGCCCTTTACTTTGTAAATTCTCTCAACAGCTGCTTTGTTCAGTGCTTGCCCGACAATGCCGTAAAGAGTGTCGGTGGGCAGAACACCAACTCCACCGGCTTTTATTAATTCGCTAAGTTTTTGAGAATTAAGAGATTTGAAGTTCACTTGGTCGGGGTGCCCAGAATCGAACTGGGGTCGGACGCACCCCATGCGCCCATTCTACCACTGAACCACACCCCGTAAACATGCGTATTTTATCACAAGAAGGGAATCACAAAGAGCCCAACCAAAGCTTTCCGAAGTACAGGGACAAGATAATGGAGACAACTAAAAGGCATTGCCAATAAATTTGGAAGACCCACCAGAAGGAATCGTTGTGGAAAATGGATTTTAAAGTGGGGTAATCTTTTACCGGATTTCTATTAACTGTTGAAAATTGCTGATTGAACCAGTAAACGGCTTCGCCCCAAGACCTTACTGCCCAGAAAAGTGAAGTTACCAATAAGAATAAAACCCAATCTTGCAAAAGTATTGTGGCAATGGATATAAGTGCCCAAAACGCTCCAAAAACAACCTGATCTGACCAAACAAAAGAGCCGTTGAGCCAGTAAGAAGGAACCTTGGTGTGGGTGAGCTTCTTGTATTTACATTTGTAGTACGCCAACAGAAAACCAACAAATGAGTAAAGACCATAAATTGCAATAAATGTTTGTTGCCAGGGTTGCATTATTTGTTTTTAGAGTACCACTTTCTTAAATCTTTTAAGGATTCAGTTACGTTGTCGAAACTAGACTTAATTGTGTCCGTTTCTTTGATTGGGAACCATTTAAGCTCTGTAATATCATCCTTTGCTTTTCCGTCTTCTTCTGCAACCTCGGCTATGTAATAAATGTTTACTACCCGCTCTGAGTTTTCGTCTCCATACAAAGAAGGGTAAGTCCCTAAGTATGTGAGCTTGTTTATTGAAAG
>CALEZE010000152.1 GCA_937928235.1 uncultured bacterium
TTCCCAAGTTATTGACCTCTGCTGTTTTGATTTCCGAAGGAGTTGAGGTAACGGGAATGTTTGTGATTACTAGCTTTTCCTCTGTTGTCTCTAGTGTCCGAAGATTTCCAACAATCATATTTGCAAAGACCTCTTCGTTGACTGCCGCCCCGTCTCTTGATGGTGCAAACTCTTTGACATATCCGTCCTCCATAACAAATACAGGGTTTTGAGGATCCCTATTAACCTGAGCGGAAATTTCAACAATAATTTCCTTAACCACTTCTTGGTTGTAAGACCCTTTGGTGTCTAATAAAGATAAAAGGGAATCCCCTGAATATGTAAACGAGTCGTTTTCAAAGTTGAGCCTTAGTGTTTTACCCGCCAGATTTTTTGCGCGATTTTCAAATACCTCAACCTCTTCCTCTGACAAGGACGGGTCAACAACTTCCTTTTTCAGGGTGATGGTTGTAAAGTCCGCAGATCCAAGAGCGTTGTTAATAGCAAGCCTTAGTCCTTCTCGGTTAACCTGAGTTCCTGGCGAGCCTTTCTCCACCACCACAACGCCATTTACTAGTGTGACAGCAGGGTAGATTGGGCTTTCGGAGACTTGGTCGGCTAAAACCGACAGTTTTTCTTCAAGCGCTGTTTCGTCAATAGTAAATTTTAAATTTAAGGACTTAGGTTTAAATAGCGATTCGACCCTGTTTTTTAAGCTGTCAAAGTAGTTTGTGGAGTTGTAAAGAAGGTGTGCCTCATCAGCTGTGCTATCAAACTGATATTTGAATTCCACCTCTGATAAGTTAAGGGAATAGGTTTTATCACCGTCTTTGAAAGCAAGGGCCTTTGGAGGAGAAACGCT
Organism: uncultured bacterium; assembly: GCA_937928235.1. Taxonomy (GTDB): domain Bacteria; phylum Patescibacteriota; class Microgenomatia; order UBA8517; family UBA8517; genus CALEZE01. The sequence continues at coordinate 842 of CALEZE010000152.1, forward strand.
TTCTTGAAGGAGGGTTTTTGCTTCTGCCTTTGTTAATCCCGCCAAATCAAGACCAGCAATGTAGGTTTTCGGGAAAACTCTTCCCCAGAAAAGAAGGTTGTAAATTAACAGAAAAACAAAGATTGCGCCAAGGATTTCCCAGAGGAGCGGTAGAGGCCTTCTTATTTTTTGGTGCAAATTTAAGCTCAACATGATGATAGTTGTATGATAACATTTAACCAAGCACGATGGCTGCCCAGGACCCAACCTCAGAGAATGGAAATTCCCAGCAACAGGGAACACCTGTCATGCAAGAAGGACCTGTTGATATTCCAATTAATCCACAAAACACGACACCGCCTAGCCCCCAAGAGGGGTTTGTTCCACAGCAGGTTGCGCAACCCCAAACCCCAACCCAGACAGAAGTAAAAACAGAAGGGCCACCTCCACCGCCGAAGAAGAAGTTTTCTTTAAACAAGAAAACAATACTTATTGTTGTTGGGGTACTTGTATTGTTGGTTGTACTTTTTCTTGGAATCCGAGCTATCTCGTCTGGACTTGGTGGGGGTGGCGACAAAAAGCTTACATGGTGGGGGCTATGGGAGGATGAATCAATAGTTACACCCCTGATACAAGAGTATGAAGAACAAAATCCTGGTGTGGAAATAGAATATGTTAAACAGTCTCATAGAGATTACCGCGAACGAATAACAAATGCTTTGGCAAGGGGGGAGGGGCCAGATATTTTCAGGTTTCACAACACCTGGGTGCCAATGTTTCGGCAGGAATTAGATACTGTGCCCGCTTCAGTAATGACACCTGCAGAGTTTGTCGAAACCTATTACCCGGTTGCATCAAGAGATCTTTCAAGCGGGAGTGGACTTGTCGGTATCCCTTTGGAATATGATGGTCTGACACTGTTTATTAATGAGGATATTTTTAGTGCTGCTGGCAAAACGGCGCCTGAAACCTGGGACGATCTTAGACAAGCCGGGTGTAATAACCCAAGCTGGCGTGGCACTTGGGAGAACTGAAAATGTGGACCACTGGGAAGAGATTTTGGCTTTGATGATGATACAAAACGGAGCAAGCCCCGCTTCCCCCACTGGAAATTTGGCAGAAGACGCAATTGTTTTCTATACAGTTTTTTCCAACGCCGATGGCGTTTGGGATGCGACACTTCCCCCCTCAACCACCGCTTTTGCTGCAGGGAAACTCGCAATGTATTTCGCACCCAGCTGGAGAGCTTTTGAAATAATTCAACAAAACCCCAGCCTTAAATTCAAAACCGCTCCTCTTCCCCAGCTTCCCCGAGAAGGTAGTGGAGAAGACATTTCCTATGCAACTTACTGGGCAGAAGGAGTGTGGGCTAGGAGTGACAACAAAGATTTGGCCTGGGATTTCTTGAGCTTTTTGTCTACAAAAGAGAGCTTGCAAAAACTTTATCAGTCCGCTTCTCGTGTGAGAAGTTTTGGCGAACCGTACCCAAGAGTTGATATGGCGGCAACACTTTTGCAGCACCCCCTTTTGGGCTCAATTATTGCTCTGGCGCCTGATGCAGAAAGTTGGTATTTGGCAAGCAGAACTTTTGATGGCCCGACTGGCCTGAATTCTCAATTGTCGGCATATTACCAAGATGCAGTAAACGCTGTGAATGAGGGTCAAGGCCCAGCAAAGGCTCTTGCAACCGCAGCTGAAGGAATTCGTCAGGTATTAACTCAGTATGGAATTAGGTAGTAAGTTTCAAAGTTCGAAGTTAGGAGCTAAAGCGAAAAAGTCACTTGGAGAGGTAGTAAGTGTTAAGTATCACGACATCTTTGATTACCCCCTCACGGATCTGGAAATGTTTAAGTGGACCGCAGGTCCAAAAACAACTACTGGCGTTTCCAGAGTTGAAACAGGTTCCAAACTGGGCTTCAATTTTGTTAGCGGGAAAAGCGCATCTGTCTTCAAGCGACTTTTAAGAAAGCGCATTTCAGCAAGAAAAATGAGACTTGCCAGAAAAGCGGCGGATGTAATAGCTCTTATTCCAACAGTCAAAA
>CALEZE010000153.1 GCA_937928235.1 uncultured bacterium
CCAGCCACCTTGTCTTCGTTTCTGAGAGTATAAATGTCTTCTAGGCTTATTCTTTCTGCCTCAACTTCCATATACATGGTGATCATCACCGGAAGTTTCATTAAAGATGCTGCTTGCATTGGCTCAACCTCCTGCACCCCGTAACTAAAATCTTTTTCCAACTCACTAACGAAGAGTGTGTACACACCAGATAAACTCCGGGTTTGAGCTTTAAACTCGTTCATTACCCTGTCCGCCCTTGCGAAATCCTCTGAATTACCCCTCTCTCCAACAAGAGTGACTACTTCACCACTTAGGAAATTAAAGTCTGGCAGGGAAATTCTAGGTAAATTTGGAAGCTTCCAACTTCTAGCACTTGCCGCCAAAACAGCTGACACCAGAACCATTACCAGGAAAACATAAAGGACTAAAGTCCTTTCTTTTTTTGTCCAGGGTTGTGGAAATTCCGGCTTTTTCTTTCTGGGAGATCTTTTTTTCGGGGATTTGCCTTCCTTTTCTTCCAGCTCTTGCTCTTCTTCTTTTTTCTTTTTGCCAAATAGCGCCATATTGTTTTTACTGACGCCTTTTTTCCCAAACAGCCTCATTAACCAAGTTTTCAGGTTTCTTTCCCGAAAACACATCTAGGATCGCTTGGACTGCCTGCTCCCCCATTTTTCTCCTCGCCTCATGAGTGGCGGAGGCTATGTGGGGTGTGAGTATCACATTTTCCATACCAATAAGTTCCGGGTCAATGTCTGGCTCATTATCAAAAACATCCAAAGCCGCCCCTGCTAGCTGACCTGCTTTTAGGGCTACCACCAAGTCGTGCTCTTCAACCACAGGGCCCCTTGCTGTGTTTACAAGATAGCTACCCTTTTTAAATTTAGAGAAAGCATCCTTATTAATCATATGTCTCGTTTCTTCGGTCAGCGGAACATGTAGTGTTACAAAGTCAGATTCTGCAAACAAAGTGTCTAAATCAGCAAATTCCACACCCAGCTCCTTTTCTGCCGCTTCGTCCCTTTCTCTTTTGTTATAAAAAAGCTTCATGTTCCACCCTTTAGCACGCCTTGCAACCATGGAGCCTATCCTCCCTAAACCAACTATTCCAAGAGTCTTACCGATCATGTTTGTACCCAAAAAACTATCTGGCTCCCAGCCCTTGTAGGCACCTCTTTTTACTGCCTCATCTGCTTCCACTATCCTATTTGCCAAGGCCAAAATTAAAGCCCATGTGTGCTCCGCTACAGATTCGTTTACTTCTTCGCTGGGTGTATTTGTCACCACAACACCCTTGGCAGTTGCATCTGGAACTTTTATATTGTCAAAGCCAACTGCGTAATTAGAAACTACTTTTAGCTGCGGCCCGAGGGCATCAATCACCTCAGAGTCAATTTTCTCGGTCAAGAGTGTTAACACAGCATCCGCCCCCTTGGCCTGTTCCAAAAACTCTTCCTGTGTTAGTGGTCTGCTCACCTTTGAAAGCTCAACGGTGTGCCCAGCCTCCTCCAATTTTTTGAGATGGTCTCCTGGTATTTTCCTTGCTACAAATACTTTTGCCATTTATATTTCTTTTACTTCAACGCCTGCGCTTTTATACCGCTCAACCCACTCGGCCATTTCTTCTTCGGTAAGTAAACCCCTCTGGGGGCCCACATAACCAATAACAGAAGCTGAACTTAAAGTTCCCCAAACGAGAGCCTCCTCCAAACTCTTTCCCTTTATAATTGCCGACAAGCAACCCACACCAAAAGCATCCCCAGCTCCCGTCCTTTCGTAAGCATCCACAGGGAAAACACCCGCATGGACAAACCGGCTACCGTCAAATATATAGGAGCCTTTAGCTCCATCCGTAATAACACTTATCTTGGGACCCAAATTAGACAAGTTTCTCAAAAGCACTTTCTCTTCCCCCTCAGTATCCTTCGTTCCAGTTAGCTTCTCCGCTTCCTCCCTGTTTACAAAAATTGCTTCCGTCCTTGCCAAAGCAGGTTTTATAACTTCAGTTCCTGCACGAAACTGGTAACTCCCGGGGTT
>CALEZE010000154.1 GCA_937928235.1 uncultured bacterium
CAAAGTTTTTATGTCCCTCGTAACCCACATCTCCTCCTCCATCTTCTTCTTTCTGTCTTCCAAAAATCCTGATAAATCAAGAAACAAACCCTCCTCCGCCCTATTAAGATCAGCGAAGTTTGGCCACATTTTTTGATGTGCGGCGAGATATGTGTATATATTAATTGCTTTAAAGTTTGCATCTGGCTCCTCCAGTTTTTCCAATACACTTATCACCGTATTTATATTTTCTTTATATCTTTCAATATTTTTAGCAAGAAGAGTAGACAGTTCCTGTTCAGGCGAATTGACAAGCATCCTCTCAATTTCTGCCAGTCTTTTATTTGCAAGTTGTAAATGAGCAGCGATCTCAGTTTGTGGAGACATGCTATGCTCCTCCAAAAAGCCCTTCTCTTTTAGTTCTACATATGGATAAAAAACTGAACCAGGCAAGAGCCTTACATATGGAAATCCTACACTACCCACTCTCTCCAAAAGTTCTCCAGGGGAACAATAAAGACAAGTCGCTTCAATAATATTCTTGGAAGTCAGTTCGAGAATTTTTCTTTGCTCCTCTGCGCCTAGGTCTTCAGCAAAGACTACTGCCACATTCGTACCATCTTCCGCCGCTTCGTTGTATAGCAAATCCCCAATGTTAACGGCCATGGTACCAGAAAGGATTGCTCCTCCGGCTGGCTTTACATGTTCGGTATCAGAAGTAATGGAGTAAACCCTCCAGTCACCGAAGCTTTCTTCGGGACCGGTCGTAGAAAACTTCCTGATATTCTCTTCCAAAAATGCTACATCAGCAGAGGTGGTTTTTTTATCGCTATAAAGAATGTCGTCACGCCACAAGACAGTATTTATTCCAGTTAACGAGGTAAGGAAATTGAACTTCTCTTCATCTCCTCTCTCTATTGATTTATAAATCTCGGCAACAACCGGCGGCGGTGCCGTGTCGTTAGCAACAACAGGCTTATCAAACGCCAATCTAGGCAACGGATCCAAACTCCAAAAACCCCATTTGTAATTATCAGCACGGTATTTTTGGTCCAGCGGAGGAAGTAAAAGAATTCTCGAAATTTCTTCACTTTGGTTTACAAATGTTGCTGTTTCGTAAACATACTCCGGTACAACAACTTTTGTTGAAAATGGCTTATTCCATTCGAAAAAATTAACTGTAAAGAATGGGTGGTGGTAGAGCAATATGCCTAACAAAACAGCTGTACCACCAATATTGAAAATGTGCTTCTTCCCTTTAACCCTAAGGAGCAATTTATTTAAAAAGTACCCAAAAAGAACAGCCATCGGGAGTATGTATGCTGGAGCAAATTTATAAAAAGCAGTCCTGAAAATGGCAAACCCCGGAACATGTTTGATCAAAAACACATAAAACACCCCAAATGGCGGATGAGAACCACCAGCGAATATCAAACCAATTAAAAGTAGTGAGGTAAACAAGTAAACAAATGTTTTGTGTTTCTTTTCTTTGGTCCACAAAATTAGCCCTATCAAAATCACTGCCAAAAACATAAAGCTTACAACTATCAGGAGGGGGTTATTCAAATAGCTCCCAGAATAAAGGTGGCTACCGCTATACCAGTCGGGAACACCTTGTAACCTTGTCAAATTAATAATGCTAGCAAATTTACTAACTTCTTTTTCCCATGCCAAAACTCCCTCAATGCCACCAGTGGTAGAAAGTGAAGATGAATAACTGTTAACTGCCGCATTGATTTGGGGTAGGACCCAGTAGGCGTTAAGAACAAGAAAAGCTAAAACAAATAGGACCAGGGTCTTAAGTGAATACAAGATTGCTGAAACTTTTTCTTTCAGAAAATTCTGGAAGGTCATGAAAATAAATGTCACACCACAAACAACTAGCACTGGCCCTAAGAAGGGAGGTGACCCTCCCATGTTGAAAAGGAAAAGAACCAACCCAAAAAACAGTGCGCCTTTAGTCGGAACTAGTTCCTTTTTCAAAGTTTTGAATAAAATCAGAAGGAGAAGTGGAAGTGCTGCAAAAAGCGAAAACTTTGCCCTCTCAGTGATAAACCATGACTGGAGCAGGAAAAAGTTAAAAACATACAATGTTGATGCAGACAGCCTTGCTATCCAATACTTTCTTTGTGGTAACAAGTAAGCCACAAGGGCATACATCGATAGTCCCATGGCAAGGAACCAGAAAATAAATGCAAGAACCTGGCCAGCGTGTAACAAACCAGTCACCTCAGTAAAGAAAAGCTCAGGCAACTGGTTAATTAGAAATCCTTTGTTTAGTGACCAGTCTACACCAAACTCTTGGACAAAATTCCAAGAATAGTAAAGATTTTTAAAATAAGAAGAAATGTTTAGTCTAACACCTGAATCGTGACCGAGCACTACTTCTTCGGCCCATAACCAAAACAGAGGCAC
>CALEZE010000155.1 GCA_937928235.1 uncultured bacterium
CGCTCTGCATAGCTTCTCCTCTTCCCGTTTTGGATGACCTTGCTGGGCTTGGTCTGGGCATAACTGTGGGTCTGTTTATCTTACTTATAGCAGGCATCTTTATCCTAATAACGCTTGTGCGAATTCTTTGGACACTTATTAAGGCGTTCATAAATATTTTGCTGCTTACAATTTTTGCCCCACTCGTCCTACTTTTGGGTGCTGTTTCGCCTGGCGTTGGGGGTGTGGGTGTTTGGTTAAGAAACCTTGCTTCAAATGTTGCAGTTTTTGCTGTTGTTTCCCTGATGGCATTTCTTTCCCACCTACTTTACTGGTCCTCGTCACACGGTGTGTTTGACGCTCTTGGATTTAGAAGTTCAGAAGTGTGGAACCCATTTGGTATTCAAGCCTCGTTCTCGCGTCAGGGAGTCGCGCTTCCTCTAGTTACACTCTCACCTTTTCTGGTTTCATTTATAGCGTCGCTGGGAATTCTGCTTGTCATACCATCTGCGGCGGAGCTTATTAAAGCAGTTCTCTCTGGCCAACCATTCGCATTCGGCACAGCAATTGGTCAAACCTTTGCACCCTTAAAAGCTTTGGGTGGTATGGCCTGGACAGCTTCGGGTGGTAGAGCTATGCAGTACGCAGCCAGGGAGGCTGCTGGTAAAGGGGCGATATCTAGAATTACAAGCGACGACAGCTATGACGAGCTTATTGAAAGAGTGGGTGGTGCTCAAAGCAGGTTTGGTAGAATGCTTGATGACATAAGAAATGGCGCTAGGAATTAGATCCTGTCCAAACAAAACCCAAGCAGGGGTGCGATTAGGTTTGGCCTTGAAGACTACTTTTTCAAGCTCTTTCTGTCCTCGAGTTTAAACTTAATTCTCCCTTTGCTCAAAAACCCAAGGTTGTTAATATCATTAGCCTTTTTCTGATGAATCTCGGTGACCATTTTGTCAGACATGTTTGCAGAGGCCAAACCCATCCTGCTAATTGTTCTCTCCATAAACTCCAACATCAATGCCATTGCGTTCCCATACTCAAGCCCAAATGGTGCCTTTTTGGAGTCATAAGTTTCAACACCATCCATCTCTGGCCTGTCCGGAGGCAACCATAAAAACATTTGCTTCCAAGCGTCGATTTCTTCAAAGAATTTTTGTGCCGGAAAGTCGTTTAGCTCTTGTGA
>CALEZE010000156.1 GCA_937928235.1 uncultured bacterium
GTGGCGATTCCAATTGAAAGTATGTCTAAATTATTCTCCATTTTTCCTTTTAATTACTCTTTTTGTAGCTGCCACTATATCTTTAGCTTTTAAGCCAAACTTTGCAAGAAGCTCTTCTGGCTCCCCGCTCTCGCCATATCTATCGGCAACTCCTACAAATTCCATTGGAACTGGGAAATTTTTGGCCAGTGTCTCAGCAACAGCCCCCCCTAACCCGCCTGTTACCTGATGTTCCTCAACTGTCACAACACAACCCGCAAGTTTTGCGTATTTTATTATTGTTCTCTCGTCCAAAGGTTTTATCGTGTGCGAATTAATAACCACACTAGAAATCTTACTTTTAGAAAGCTCATTGGCAGCAACTAAGGCTTCATAAACCAAAGGCCCTGCGGCTACAATTGTAACCTGCGGGTCTTTCTCTTCCCAGAAAACCTCCGCTTTGCCAATTTCAAATGGTGTGTTGTCAGTCGTTACTACAGGTGTTTTTTCTCTTGCAAACCTCAAATATGTGGGTTTCCCGTTTGCTGCAGCAGCGATGGTGGCTTTCTTGGCCTCAATCGCATCACATGGGTAAACAACAATCATGTTAGGCATTGAGCGCATTGTGGCAATGTCCTCCAAAGCCTGGTGTGTTGCTCCGTCTGGCCCAACGGAAATTCCAGCGTGAGCCCCTGCTATTTTTACAGGGACATCGTTTAATGCAATTTTTGTTCTTATCTGCTCCCAATTTCTTCCTGGAGAAAATGCAGCGTAACTTGCTATAAAGGGAATCTTTCAGTAATTGGCCATTCCGGAAGCAACTGTTGCCAATAGTTGCTCGGCAACTCCAATCTCTACAAACCTTTCTGGAAACTTATCTTTAAAGTCTTGGGTTCTTGTTGATTCGGTTAGGTCTGCACATAATGCAACCACTCTTTCATCTTTTTCCCCAGCCAACACAAGCCCCTCTCCATAACCATTTCTGGTCGGGATTCTCTCCACTTTCTCAGTAAATATATCTGT
>CALEZE010000157.1 GCA_937928235.1 uncultured bacterium
CTAGGGAATTCTCAACCTCTAGACCTTTCTATCTCACCACCTCTTGAGAACCCAACAAAAATTTATACCAACGAGGAACTTAATTATGTGTATGTTTTAGACCCAGCAACAAGTCGTCTTGTGGTTTTTGACAAAGATGGAAACTACAGAGCGCAATATAAAGTGGGGGAGGCGGCAAATGCAAGTGGATTGGTGGTTAGTGAGGAAGAAGGAAAAATGATTCTCCTGGTCGACAAAAGACTTCTCTCTGTAGAAATAAGACACCTCTAGCGAGCGAAACGGGTGGAGACGGAGGGAATCGTGTGCATATTCCTTACTTGGCACTCATCGATACCTGAAGTTGACACAAGAAGCTCCGAGAATTCGGAGCGAAGTGTGGAGACGGAGGGAATCGAACCCTCGTCCGAAAAAAGTTTTTAAAAACATCTACAAGCTTATTTGGTTTTGAATTTCCTCTGAATAAAAAACCAAAAAATTACTTCAAAGTAAGGTCATCTGTCTTGATTTGTTAGCTTAGACCAGGGATAACAAAAGCATCTTGACTGGTTTACACCCCCAGGCCACGGTCAAGAAACGCATGCCTAGAGATGCCTACTTAAGCGAAAGCGAATTGTAATCCGCTATTGCTATAAGCTGGAGCGTTATCGTTTGATTTAACGCTTTAGTTTTGACTCTGTTTTTAGACTGTAATCAAAGTCTGCTTGCAGTTTTTAAAGGGCTTTCTCCGTCGAAACCGATCGTCCCCGGAATTAATTTTTAAGTTCGCGCTCTATATCTCTATCTATATCGCGCTTCTTAATTGTTTGGCGTTTTTCAAACTTCCTTTTAGATTTCCCCAAGGCTAGTTCTACCTTCACCAAACGGTGCTTAGTATACACGGAAACAGGCACGAGAGTCAATTTTCTCTGCTTCACTTTAGATTCCAAAGAAACAATCTCCTTTTTGTGTAAAAGAAGCTTTCTACTTCTTGTGGAGTTGTAGCTTTTTTTGCCTTCGATCGGGATATTTGCGTTAACCAAATATACCTCACCCTCTACTATTCGGGCATGGGCGTTTGAGAGATCTGTCTTTCCAAGCCTTACAGCCTTTGCTTCACCACCTGTTAGTACAATACCTGCCTCAACCCTGCCTGGTTCAAGTTTGTAATTAAAAAGGGCTTTTTTGTTCTTCGTTTTCATGATTAACTAATATTACCTTAAAGTGTCTA
>CALEZE010000158.1 GCA_937928235.1 uncultured bacterium
ACCAACAGATCTCCTCCACGAGTCGTCTGGGCCAAAAACATTGCTCCACATTTCAACAAGGAACTCGTCGGGGTGATCTAGTTGCTCCACAATTTCGTTGCCATTGTTTGTGACAAACTTAAACTTTGGAAAGTCCACCCAAGGCCGAGAAAGCGCTTCCTTTCTTCCTTTTCTATGAGTAGGCAAAAGCAAATTTGTGGAAGAATTACCCATTTTGTCATAATTATGCCTCCTCTTTTTCCAATACAGGCTTGGTATGTCCCCACCCCATGTGTATATAGATGATGTCTCCACCCCTGATCGCGCTATTCAGTCTTTAATCGTCTTGGCATCTGCGAAAGGAGCACCTTTGTCCCGTTTGAATTGGAAAGCCCAGCAGTAATCGTAGGCATGCATAAAAGCATAGTCCTGCAAATATCCCTGCCTTGTAATTATTTCAGCCAGGTTCGAGACTGCCTCTCTAGACCTTGCATACCAATTTTGAACCCTTCTGTCCCCCTCTTTGCGAACATCGTTAATTAGTTTCCCAAGTTCTTCTTCAACATTTGTTGCACCAGGTCTCGCGATTTGTTTTAGCCTCTCAACTGCGTTGGTCAAAAGAATAGCCTCAAGATAAGAGGTCACTTTTTCAAGCTTGTCTTCTCTGTCTGTAACATAGGGAGTCTCAACCATGCCGTTCCCTTTTTCGTCCCACTCCATAAACAGTTCAAGATAAAACTTTGCCTCCACCTCTGAAAGTTCTGTTTCATCCATGTAGCTTGTTGCCATTCTTTCTTTGTGAGTATCCTTAGAAAGATCCATCTGGGAAACGGCAGCCAGTTTCATTCTTGCCTCCATACTCGAGTCCTGCATTTTGATTGCTAGTTCCCGTAGCCCCACAAATTCACCTTTTTCAACCAAAGGTAGTGGGATTTCTGTCTTTTCCTTTTCACGCTCATCTCCAGCAGAAACAGATTGGTATTTACTTTCAATCTTCATGCCAACCCCATTTCTTCTTATCTCTTGTGTCTCACCCTCGTCAAAATCAAGACCCGGAACCTTGTTGCCAAACATCTTCACAAACTGCTCGGCTGTGGCATACTTCCTGTACCTGTCTTTCAGTGTTTGCATCTGAATGCCAACATCGTAATATCCAGGCAACGAAGCCGTTTGGGCAAGAGTGACATTCTTAAACCCTTCCAACCAGGCCGCATCCCTCTCCATCCTTTTGGCCCAAAGCTTCGCTTCTCTACTTTCAAGACCCCCCTCTCTTGAAAGAACATAAGAATATTCTCTCAGTGTTGATACCATGTCTTCGGTAAGCCTGGCGTCAAAAGGGTTTGCATTCTTTTTAGAATCCACGGCACCCTCGAAAACCTCCCATTTAATAACATTGAGGGTAAAATCCACAGCCCTTTCGTAAACTTCTGGCAAACTCTCTTTTGCCTCTTTTTGCCGCTCTCTTTCCTTTTTGATGTACACCTCAGCCTTTTTGATATCCTCAGGTGTGGAATCTTTGTCCGTTAGATCTCTGACTGTCGGGATTGCTTTCTCTGATCTCTTGAGATTATTAACAAACAGCAAAAACTCGTCCTTGGCGCTTTTCCCGGTTGCAAGATAAGTCTCGTAGTCTTGCTCCAAGAACCTTCTTTCTTGACTTTGACGCAGAGCTTCGTCATCCATAAGCATGTTTATCTCTGGCATGTCGTGACGGGCCTCGGGTTGAACACCCTGGTATTGATGCGAGGGTTGGTTTTCTTGTAGCTTCTTGGCATCGCTTAGACCAAGGGTGTGGTCAAACGAAGACTGTTCTTGACCTGTGGGGGGCATGTTTGGAATTTCTGGTCCGCCGTCTCTTCCTTCTGACATATTGG
>CALEZE010000159.1 GCA_937928235.1 uncultured bacterium
TTTCTCCAAAGGTTTACAGAGATTTCATTAAGAAACTCCTGGGCTTGGGTTATTGAATTTGTATCCAAAGCCTCCTCCGGAGAGAGGGGAGAAGGTGGTAAAGTGATTAGCTCGGACTCCACTGGTTCTTGCGGCACCTCCTTTTTGTCAATTGTTGATATCTTTTCTGGGAGCTTTGGATCAAAAACATCTATTACAGCCCTTCCGCCAACCTGGTTGAAAATTACAATTGGCAAACCGGACGAATCGTAATTGTTTGTTATTGCTCTTATATTTTCCGTTTTACCTTCTTCTTTTGGAAAAGCTCGTATAAACGATAGACGATAAGCGTCGAATGGGTTTTTAGCAGCGGCAAATGTTAACTTGAGCCACTCTTTAAGAAACGCCTCGGGTGTATACTTTGTGCTTTCCCAGAAAACTCTGTTTCCGCTACCCTCCCCGAGGGAGCCATCGTTCGAGAAAATGTAGTTAACACTAAAGCTGCCATCTTCGTTCTCGACTATGTCAGGCACATCTTGAGCAAGTCCTCTGGCAGATAGATTAAATTTTTCAAGAGCCGCTTGTATTTTGGTAACATCTTCGTCTGAAAGGATATTCCAGTAAAAAACCAACCTGCGTCTGTCAAAGAACTTCATACTAATCGGGTGAAGTTTCTCTTGGGCGAGCTCTTCTAAAAAGGCCGAGAGATTCTCGGTTCGGAGCATGTTGCGGCCTTCAATGTATAGCTTGTTGTTGTAGGCATCTGTACGAACTTCCTCATTTGCTCCTCTCGAGCTATCAAAGTCATAGTAAGTTTGTCCGCCATTTCTTATGACTTTTTCGCCGAAGCTCTCACCATAGGTGTCGGTAAAGTCTTCGACTAGGCGATACTCGTCTTGAGAGAGGGAGTCTATGCTGTAAAGTTCAATTCCTTCTTCGAGCCATGTCGGAAGCTCTGGGTTTTCTACCCCAAAAGAAGCAGCTGCGATTTGTGAGAGAAACCTTCGAATGGTCGCAAAAGAGGAGTTGCTCATTATCTGAACAAATCTTTCAACTGTGGGGGAAAGATCAATATTTTCTATTGTTTCTATGGGTTGGCCAGTTTCTAGTGATTGAATAATGTGTGCTGCAATTCTGGCTTGCTTTTTAAAGCTGTCAGGGATGTTTTCGGGCAAGGCTGAAAGAATCTCTTCGTATTCGGGGGCCAACCTTGTTGTTATGGTCAGGTTTTCGATCTGGCTAGTTGTTAGGGATAGAGAGCTATCTTTGTTACCTGGTTCTGCGGGCTTTTGTTCAAGCCCTTCCAGAGTGGATTCCAGCTCTTCCAATGTCATTTCTGAGAAGAGGAAAGTCTCAGTTTCCACACCATTTGCCTCTGCACCAGCTAGTATTTGGTTTATCCAT
>CALEZE010000160.1 GCA_937928235.1 uncultured bacterium
TAGATGTCCTTGGTTCTACATCAGGAATAGTTAAAGTTGTTCCAGCTTCAAGCATATTTGGGTTTGAAAGGCTGTTTTCTTCAGCAATATCTACCCAGTTGTAGCCAGAACCGTACTGAACTTCTGCAATATCCCACAAAGACTCACCCTCAGAAACTGTGTAGTCAACTGAGCCTTCACCACGAACCACTCGGGGTTGCTCTGTAGCTTCACCAGGAACGGTGTCGCCTGCGTCTTGACCTCGGAAATAGTTAATGACTATAACACCCATTACAACGATCACCAGTGCACCTAGAAGCATGCTAATGGTTGACTCATGAAGTTTAAGAGTTCTTAGTATATTTCTTAGCAAATTTAATCACCACCTTTCCTTGTTGCTAAAAGAAGGACAGTTATCTTCAAGCAAATTTTGTGATACCCATATTTAAATGAAGTAGGATTTGTTGTCAAGAGGCTGTGGCGGTGCTTTTTATGAAAGCGAGTATGAAAAGCTATGACTATTTTTCACAGCAAGCTTCACGGGTGTTAAGCAGACACTAGCGTGCCTATTTCTTTTCCTTTTAAAATATCTCCCATTTTCTCTAAGTGTTTTATATTAAAAACCACAACGGGCATGTTTTGGCGTTTACAAAGTGCAAAAGCAGTTGCATCCATGACACCCAAATTCTTTTCAATGGCTTCCTGGTAAGAAACTTTCTTGAGTAGCTTGGCTTCTGGGTTTTTATCAGGATCGTCAGAAAATACCCCGTCTACATCTGTAGCCTTGAGAATAACATCACAATCCGTTTCCAGGGCCCTAAGCGCCGCCCCCGAATCTGTGGTGAAGTAGGGGCTGCCCACCCCTGCTGTGAAAATGACAATACGCCCTTTTTCCAAGTGTCTTATGGCGCGGCGTCTTATATAAGGCTCTGCAACAGCCTTAATTTCAAAAGCAGTAAGCATTCTTGTTGGTGCTCCTAGTCTCTCCAGTGCTTCTTGCAAGGCCATCCCGTTTATTACAGTAGCCAGCATTCCCATATAGTCAGCCGTGGTTTCATCCACTTCGCTATCTCTTTCACGGCCCCTAAATATGTTTCCACCACCCACAACTACCGCAATTTCAGCCCTTGTGTCTTTGTGGATTTTGATGAGCTTTTTAGCAATATCCTCAAAAGCTTTGAAGTTTATCCCTTTTCCATCTGCGGAACCAAAAAGCTGGCCAGTTAACTTTAGAAGAACTCGTTTGTATTTGAGGTTGTTTTTCAACTCTAGATGATTCTAACAAACCGGCTCTGCTATATCAAAGGTTGCGCATGAGGTATTAGTGCGGGTACCATGGTTGTTGTGATTAGGCGAAGTAGGTTGAAACTCGGAAAGATAGCGCTTGCCTTTGTAATTGCAATTTTCTTTTCGCTTCAAGCGAAAGTGGCAAGTGCACACATCTTAAAAACAGATGGTTCTATCAGCATGAACCTCCATATCGAACCGGACCATAGCCCAATAGCTGGGGAAACTGCGTATATGTTTTTGTCATTTAATGACACAGACGGGAAATTCCTGTTAGAAAACTGTGTATGTGTTTTTAAGGTTTATGAGGGTAATGAAGAAATAGAAAGTAAAGAGTTCGATTTGGAGTTGGTCGAATATGTTTTTCCCGAAATAAATATATACAAGATAGTTTTTGAAGGGACCCCAAAGGAGGGAGAGGATTTTCAGTCGTTTAGTCTCGAATACAATGTTCGGGTGGAAAGAACTTCCGAGAAAGTCCAAACAGAAACCTCGGACGACCCATCATATGTTTATGGTGTGATAGTTTTGGTAATCGCTGGTAGTTTGATATATAAATATAAGCTAGTTAAAAGGAGAGGGGGTGATAAGAATTGATAAATAAATTAGGCGTATTGTTTACTTCACTGTTTGTTTTCTTTTTTGTGCGTGTGGGTGATGCAAATGCCCATGTAACAGTACGACCCGCTGAGGTTGGCGTGGGTTCGTTCACAACATTTACCGTAGGTGTGCCAAACGAAAGAGATGAAGATAGCACCATCATGGTAAGACTTGTTCTTCCAGAGGGACTAAACCATGTCAGCCCGCTTGTTAAGCCAGGTTGGACTTTGGAGATAGTTAGGGGAGAAGAAAACATGGATACAGAGTCGATGGAGGAAGGTGGACATGACGAGGCACCCGTTACAGAACTTGTTTGGAAAGGTGGCTCGGTACCTCCAGGCTTCAAGGAAGAGTTTGGTTTTAGCGCTCAAGCTCCGGTGGAAGTGGGAGCTATTAAATGGAATGCGTACCAAACCTATTCTGACGGATCTGTTGTAGCGTGGGACAGAGAAAGGGATCCAGAACAAGATGACTTTTCAGAATTTGGTCCTTATTCGCAAACAGAAGTCGTTAACGACCTTGTAGCATCAGATACAGAAGGCGCTGAAGGTAAAGACAACACACGAATGCTAAGTATTGTCGCTATATTTCTTTCAGTTGCAGCGATAGGACTAAGCCTTACTAAAAGACAGTAAAGTTTTTAGTAAACTATTCAGAAAGAGCTCTCGTTTTTGGGAGCTCTTTTTTGCTAAAGAAAGACTAAGAGAAAACTAGCCCTTGTGCCAAGCAAGCGAGTTTTATAGTATCTAAAAAGAATGAAACCAAAACTTCCATGGATAATACTTCTTGTAGTAGTTGGGCTATTTCTTCTGGGAGCGTACTTCCAAGGAGAAGTCGTGGAAGAACAAGAAAATGTTGGTGATGATGTTACAATAACTGAAGACACTGAAATGACAGGAAACGAATTAACAGTTGAAGACTTGGAAGTTGGCTCCGGTGAGGAAGCAACAGCAGGCAAAAGAGTAACCGTTCACTACACAGGAACTCTTACAAACGGAACCAAATTTGATAGTTCCCACGACCGTGGAGTTCCTTTTACATTCAACCTTGGTGCAGGAGAGGTAATTAAAGGTTGGGATTTGGGTGTCGCTGGGATGAAGGTTGGGGGCAAAAGAAAACTAACAATTCCTTCTGAACTTGCTTATGGCGAACGAGGTGCGGGAGCTGATATTCCTCCAGGGGCAACCCTGATCTTCGAAGTAGAACTTCTTGAAGTTAATTAAATTTTTAGGTGAAGCGGTGTTTTTAAAGAGCTAGCTATTGCTAGTTCCCAAGGATAAAAAAACACCAAAAAGACCTTGTTGTTGGACAAAATTCCTCCTTCTATTTCACGGTACACGCTTATCCTGCCAGACAGAAACGTATTGAAACAGAGCCCAAATACCGCTGATGATCAGTGCCCAGGTTACTGTACGAACGGTTAAGCTGAAAACATAACCATCTACAGAGTTTGGGAATTGACCAAACAGTACCAGGCAAGCTCCAACCAAGATGCCGCTGATCCAGTATGTCATAAAGACGGTTCCAGTACCGGATGGCATCTGCACCATTATCCCAAAGAGAGGGGCAACTAACGCCAGCTGAACAAGCCACAACGAAACCATAAGTTGTATGGTCTGCTCCAGGTTGAAACCAAAGCGCAGCATGGCTACCAAGCCGGCAAAGAAAGCCAGCAGCCCCGCTGCCGGTTGTAGGTCAAAGCAGGCAGCGTAAAAGTTACTGAACGCACGGCCAATTCTCGACCTATTTTCCAAGATCCAGTCAGCGATTTCGACAAACCACATAACCAGAATTAGCAAAAGGCTAACGCCCATTGCTAAGCCGAAGATTACCGTGACGAGATTTCCTGGCTCCATGACACTGAATGTTTCCTCGTGAACGGTTGTATTCAGCAAGCCAGAGGCAACTAGAGCTAGAGCATATAAGGCAAGTAAGGTGCCGGCAAGGCCCCGACTGATTATCCAGTAGTTGTTTGCGCTATCTGGCATTTCGTCGAAGGCGCTTGCAGCCACTACAGGTATTGCCGTGGCAACCTCGATAAGCTTGAAAAGGATAGCCATAGGTACGGCTTTTTCCAAGTCACCGCTGTAGATAATGAGGCCGCAGACAAGAGCAAACCTGAAAACAGGGAGCTCGCCTTTACCCAGCGCGTACCGGAATACCGCTGTCAACATTTTGTCCAAGGTGCTAAAAAAGCCGTTCATGATACCTCCTTTGGTAGAGAACGACATTCGGGATTATTCCCGCGTGAATTATACAATAAATAGAAGAGTATTTACAAAATATAGGGTGTTTTTTAGCCGAAGAAATTAAAAACCGTGAAGACAGAAAACCCTCCGTAGAAAAGAAAAGCCAGGAATACAAAAACAAACCTAAACGGAGATGGCCGAGTACCTTTTGGCAACAAAGTTGAGTTTAGCCAAAGCACAAGGCCTGTATAGATAAACATAGAAATTGCATTAAGTACTGCTCCCAAGGTGACCAAGGCTAGTGGTTCTGTGAAACCGGAGGCAAGTATAAGCATTCCGGCGATTAACTGTGCCCACAGAAAAACATAAAAGTATTTGGCGATATTGCCAATTTTAAATTTTTCTTGATTCATAATAACGCGGTTTTCGGCCGCTATTTTGGAATTACTCCCGTAAACACTAAACTGAGTTCTGAAAAGCATGATTCCCACCATTACCAGGAAGAATCTTCCAAAGTAAGGTGAAGTTTTTTGAGCTATTGCGGTTGCCTCTCCTATTACAAAGTTAATACTGGTTTCCACCCCGGGGTTTCCGTAAACAGTGGTGAAAGCAAGAAGGGAAAGCATGAGCATGGTGAAGGCCCCCGTTAGCCAAAAAACAAGACCATGTTCGATGTTTATCCTTTTCCACCAGGTTCTGAAGCGAAGCATGTTTTCTTTTGTGGTTTCAAAAGTCGTTCCCTCAAGAGCGACATTTTCTTTTATGCCTTTTAAGATATTGGTAATACGGCCAGAAAATGCACCCATTCCGTAGCCCTTCTCTTTTACATAAAGGCTCTGTGCAAGGTTGAGGTTTCCTCCTGCTCCAGCATAGGCAAGAGCTGCTAGAAAGGTTGCAAAAGGTAAGCCCTCTGCGATAAACCTAAAGCCTTCCCCAAAACCGGCAACAGCACGGACGAGTTGTAATCAATCATTCGCTGTTGCGAAATAAATCGCAAGACCGATGGTGAAAGGAACGCCAACCAGAATAATTGTTTTTTGGAAACTTTCCTGTGTTTTGTAGACCACAGACCCCAGGCTATAAATTCCACCTAAAACAAGCAGAAGAAAAATTCCCGTGAGAGATGAGTAGGGGAGGCCAGCCGCCTTCGCAAAGACCGTGGCACTAGCCGCCATAATCCCCGGCCACATCCAGGGGATAAGTGTAGTTAAGATAAACCAAATGGGGGCAAGTCTACCAAATTTTCTGGTTAAACCCACAAAGATACTTTCTCCTGTTACAAGGGAATATCTTTCTATTTCCATATTAATGAAGAATTGGAATGTGATACCAAGAAGGGCGGCCCAAATGATACCCAAGCCAAAATTGCTTGTAAGGTATGGCCAAAGGATGAGCTCCCCACTTCCAAGCCCAACACCAAGAACAATAAAACTGGGGCCAATAAGCTTTCTTAAAGGTAAGGGTTTAGGTAAGTCCTTTTTCTTTAGTGGGGCGAGTTTACTCATGAATTTTAGTTTCAACCAAAAAGTAAGTGACCGCTCCAAGAACTAGGCTGGCAATTATTTTCCAATATTTTCCACTAGTAGCTTCTTCCAGTCCAGAAAGAATTGCAAACCACACACCATAAGCTGCTAAAACTAGCCACAGGTGTTTCCAGTGAAGTCTCATCATAAAAAGTATATCAGTGAAGGAGGTGTGAAGTTAACTCACAAATTTTCGTACCGTCCGTCTTCATATGGCGGGTAGCAAATTTCAAAAGCCGTAAGGGAAGAGTGTTCGCTTGCTATCCATTGCATTTTTTCGCCAATACCCACATTTATTTTGAAATCCTGGTTCACATCTGGGGAGACTGGGTAAATATCTTCGGACCCGTCTTGTCTGGTTAACACCAACCACCCTTCACCGCCGATGTAGCCTTCAATGGTGCTTTCACCTTTGAGCACTTTTTGTAGAGGTGTTTTGGCGTCAACATCAATTCTAATTATCCCTAGGTCTTTGGAGTTGTCATCTTTTACGCTGTAGACATCACACTCGACTCCTGGTACAACAGCCATGGTTTCCTGGAAAACCAAAGATTCCTGCCCTTCACCAAAATCAAATGTTTCTAGTGTTTTTCCCTCAGTCATTAAATGAGCCTACTCAAAAGAATTAGAAGAAAGAAAACGATAAGCCAGCCTCCTGTATAAAAAACTAACTGGACGGCCTCCTTTGTCATTTTCTTTTCCCAAAGAAGAAACGGTTGCCAAAATACGATTATTCCACAAATTAGAGCCGAAGTTACAAATACTAAGAGAAACACAACACCTGCCCAATAGTCACTCAGAGTGCCAACAAAAGTACTTGCGTTATTCATAAAAAGAGCCACCAGGGAGATGTAAAAAGCTAGCGACAGTGCTTGTAGAAATGAAATTTTTAATAAGTTCTTCACACTTAGATTTTACTACAAACTTGCTTGAAATATTAGAGGGACCAGGCAAGACAAGTAGGCAGAAATTACCATCCGCGCTCTTTGGCGATTTTATTGAAAGTCGAGCGAAGTTCATCTGTTTCGTACGGGATGAGCGCGACTTTACCACCGGCTTTGACAAAGGCCTCCACCGTTTCAAGGTTTTGAAAAATATCCTTGTTGGAAACCATCACATATCCAAACCGTTTGGTAGCAAACCGCTCGCTTAAGGGGGATAGGCGTTTTACCAGACTTTTGGGCCACATCGCCTTTGTGTAGTGAATTTTTTTATGTGTTTGCATGTTACCCCCGTCACCTATTATTTTTATCTCCCACAAAACAGGCAGAAGCGGTTCATTTTTTGGTTTTGTAAGAGTTATCATGTCGTATTCTGCAACAACTTCGCGGGTCTCATTTAAAGCAATGTAGGAACCATCTTTCGAGCGTGTTAGAAAATAATTATCAGTTTTTAGTGCGGCCTCATTGTGAACTATGGTTCTTGGGTTTTCTTCAATCCTCTTAGCAAATGACTCCTTAATAGCAAACTCATAAAAATGGCCGAACAGCGCATTCTTGTTAGAAGGTTGTCTTGTCAGCCTTGCGAACTTCTTACTTTTCTCAAATTTAGAGGCAACCTCCGCGAAATTGATTTCCAAGTTTTCCATGAGAGAAATGGATTCATCTAGTATGTTGTTTGATGATAGCTCGAAGGGTAAAGAGAGAAAGTCGGCGATGCGGCGGGCTTCAACTAACTTTTTGACATTTTCGTACCCGATCGCGTATTCGGCGCTCATCCTAAGTAGCCAATGCTAACAAGGAAATCGTGCCTGGAAATCCACGAGTTATTGAGAGGTTTTAACTCTCCGGATACCTAATTAGATAGAGTAAAGCCTAGTTTTTGTTTGGAACTGCTTGAAGTTCAAGAACAAACCCAGAAAGACTGTTTTCTCTTCTTTTAAAACCATTCTTTAAGAAAAAGGCCTGTGTCCTTTCCATGTCGCCTTTGTCATGTGTGTTCACCGTTGTTTCAATTCTTTCTGCACCCGCCTCCACCGCCTCTTCAATAACTTTTTCTAGAAGTTTTTTGGAAACTCCTGTTCCCCTAAGCTTAGGTTCAACAAACAAATTGGTTAAGTAAGCGACTGGTTCTTCCCAGTGCGTGGGTATGATGGCAAGCATAGTAAAACCTTCTCCGCTTGCCGCAATCGCTCCGGGTCTAGAAGTATAGTTGATATCAAAAGCGACACCTCTTTCTTGCCTCATGAGGGGAGTATAGCAAAGCTACCTAAGTTTTTTGGAAAAAAGTTCTTAACGAAGTTTGATGTGGCTAGGCAGAAGCTTGTGTTTTTTAAGAGTTTTGAGTGTTTTTTCAGCCCAAGGGACATTTCGGTTGCTAGTTGCTATATTTTCCATTCTGGCATGGTGTTTTTTGATTAACCTGATTTGGTTGTTAGGAATAAAAACCCTTGTGTCTTGGTGCACTGGGTACCTGAAAGTATCCTCTTTTGTTACCGAATTGTAGTGAAACTGTGTTTTTGTTTTGCCGTCGGGCATTAAGTACATATAGTTTCCCGTTGCTCTACCTGTGATTGAGCCTACTTGGTCAGTTATGACTACTAGTCTGCCCCACATCTCTACAATTGATCCAGCCTCGACATGATCTACTGTTTCCCAGCGACCTGTCAGACGGGAACCTCCATCCTCCATAACAGGCATTCGGTTTTCTTGGTCTAACTCTCTCATAGCCATATCGGGGATAATACCAGAAGATTTAATCTAAAGCAACCTATAAGTTGCTGGAGTAAAAAAGCGATTTTTTCATCAACACCCTGTAAGGGTACGCTTTTTGTTGAAATTGCACACTTCGTCGGGGCGCGCCTTATAGCCGCTTAGCGCATAGTTTGCAGATTCCACGATGGATATCTTTAGCGCAAGTCCACTTGTCGCAGTTCTTGCACTTGGTCAGATCACCTGGATTGCTCCAGTCAGTCTGATATATGGACGAATAGTCGCCGTTCATTCCTACATACTTTTCTGCCGGCTTCTTAGCTGAGGTGTTGCAGATATGGCACCAAAACTTGCTTTTAAGTTCAACCATCCTGCGGTTTAGCTCAGCCTGTTCGGCTGCCTCGGTTTTAATGTACGGTGCGTCCAGATACCTATTGATATCGTCCTTCCAGCTCATTTGAACTCCTTTTATTTTGTTGTGACTAACCGTCTTGAAAGGTGCTACGACTCGAATTATATAGTAAAAAGAATTT
>CALEZE010000161.1 GCA_937928235.1 uncultured bacterium
CCGCCAGAAAAGCCCCAAAGTGTTTGCATTGGTGCGAAGGAGGCACCAATTGCATTACCAAAGGCAAACGGCTGGCCCGCGATGACTGCCTTGATTAGTTCTCCTGCAGAAGGCATGATCAGCAAAATTCCAATAGCGAGTAAGAAAGTTGCGGTTGCTGGGCTTAGAGACCAGTGAGGCAAGTTAATACCACCTTGTATTATTGATGGTTCGACGCCGAATGGGTTTAGGAACTTCCAGTCTCTCAGTATTCTTTGGTCAGACGCCCAGTAGAGAAGGTGCGCAAGGAAACCCATTACGGAGACCGTTACAAAGACCGCTACATTTGAAAGGAGGTTTTTTAGCCAAACCCCGACTCCACCGACAGAAGGAGACACAGCGCCAAGCATTAAAAGCAAGGGGCCAAAAATTACCAACATAACAATATTTAGAAACGCCTTAAGCAACATCCACCAAATTCTAATGATGGTTATGACAACAAAAAGTAAGCCCAAAAAGAACACAATAAGCCCTGTTACTATTCCGAGAGGAATTCCGCCCACACCAAATAGAGCGGCGGATGTTGTTGCGCCTACTGTGGCGCCGAGGCCGAAAGAAACCAGGACCAAAACAACCAGAATACCCAAAATAAGGGGAGTTATGACTCCAAAAAACCCGGTTGAGCCACCCCACATTGCGGAAGCCACTTCCAGCGTTGAAACCGAAGAAGCGACCAGGCCACCAGCCTTAGCAAATGCTGCAAGCAACGCTATTACAAGATACGAAAAATCAATCACCAGCCCTGCGATTGCATAAGAAAAAGTTATTAAAAGCAGGGCAGTTACAATTCTGGGTAGCGCAGACTGCACAGAAATTACTGTTTGGGGGTTAAGTTTTACCCGGAACATAATCATAAATGCCATAATCAGAACAACAATAATCATAAAAAAGTAGGACATATTTCTAAACGCGCGCCAAATGTGCTGTATTGGCTGAAGAGACTCAAAGCCAGTTCCCTGGGCCTTTGCTTCTGAAATAACATTAAACTTGGCGGCACTGTCTGCAATATATTCAACACCCGATGCTGGTTTTGTAGACATCAATGTGTCAGTAAAGGCGGCAAGACCCAGTACAACACCA
>CALEZE010000162.1 GCA_937928235.1 uncultured bacterium
ATTCGTCTCGAAGTTTTCGTATTTGGTCTGCCTTAATTGTCTTTTTTGCCATCTTCCTTTTTCTTTGAAGCTTTTTTTGCGGCGGTTTTACCTTCCTCGATAGCTTCTTGCATTAATCCTAGCACATACTCCACAGCCTTGGTGGCGTCATCGTTCATGGGAATTGGGTAATCAACTTGAGTCGGATCAGAGTTTGAATCCACAATTGCAATTGTCGTAACACCTGCCTGGATTGCCTCCTTAATGGCCGCTTGTTCTCGTTTTGTGTCAATTACTACAAGTGCACTTGGAATGTTTGTAAGGGAGGAGATCCCGCCAAAAAACCTTTCTAGTCTCTCAATTTCTCTGTCTATCTCCACCCTTTCTTTCTTTGTATAAGATTGATATTCTCCGGCTTCTCTTTTGGCCTTCATGTCGGCAAGCCTTTTGATGGATTTTTGAATCTCGTTAAAGTTGGTTATGGTTCCACCCAGCCATCGCTCGTTGACATATGGCATCTCAACAGCCTTGGCTACCTCCTCCACCTTCTCACTTGCCTGCTTTTTGCTACCAAGGAAAAGTACAACACCGCCCTCTTTAACTGTTTCGGTTAATGAATTTAGTGCCTCGGTTAAACACTCCTCTGTCTTTGTGAGGTCAAAGACATGGACTCCGTCTTGGACGCCATGAAGATATTCCTCCATTTTTGGATTCCAACGACGGCTTTGATGCCCAAAATGAGCACCTGCCTCAATAAGTTCCTTTAGTGAAATTTTAATTGCCATTGTCTTTTGTCTCCTTGTCCCTCCACCGGCCGGAAGTTCCAGGAGACCTGGCCGATGTGCGTAACAGGTATTCTACCTTTTTAGTTTGTCTTTCTCAAGCGCTTTGTAAATTTCCCCAGCTAAGTATAAGGACCCAGTGACAATTGCGGGGTTTTTGCTTTTTGCCAAAACCGCTTTCTTAAGAGCTTTGTGTGGTTCGGCCTCAATCTCAACTTTCCTAAAACCTTTGTCTTTTAAGCACTTTGCAATGCTTTCTGGATCCTCCGAAATATTTTCTTTCATGTCACTTTTTGCCAAGAAGGTAGTTATAAATATTTTTGAGGCATGAGGAATTATTTGGTTAAGCATCTTTTTGTAATCTTTTCCTTTCTTAAAAGCTAAGAGAAATACATACTTTCCATCCCCATGTGCATTTTTAAGAGCAGTTAAAAATGCGCGCATTTTCTGAGGATTGTGGGCACCATCTATAATCACTTTCTTGTCCTTAACTTTTCTCAAATCAAACCGCCCTGGAAAACTTAAATTCTTAAGGCACTTTACCAGTTTATTTTCGATAATTCTAAATCCGTCTCTTTTGGAAAGTTGGTAAAAAGCACAAAGTGCCAAAGAAAGGTTTTGTGCCTGGTGAGCCCCTGTTCCGGAAAAAGAAATGTGTGACAAATTAGCACCTGGATATTTGAAATCAAAGCGCGTTTCCCCTGCCGAAACCTCTATGTTTCTGAAGTTTTTGCCTTTTCTAACAAATGTAAGTTTTGCCTTTTTGTCTAGGACAACTTTATCTATCACTCGCTCTGCCGCCTTTGTCTGATTAACACTCAAAACCGTGTTGCCCCTTTGAATAATGCCCGCCTTTTGAGAAGCAATTTCTTTTATTGTTTTTCCCAGTATCTTTGTGTGATCTAGTCCAAGTTTTGTGATGAGCGCCATTTTGGAATTGTTTTTGACGACATTCGTCGCATCATATGTTCCACCCATTCCTGTTTCGATAACCGCATAATCCACTCGCTCCTTGTAAAAAGCCAGAAATGCAAGTGCCTGAACAAGTTCAAAGTAGGTTGGTGTTCCGTACTCGTACTTTTTCATTTTATTAAAAGCAGTAAGAAGTGTGTTCATATAACCCACAAACTTTTTTTCAGAAAGAAGCTTGCCTCCAACCTGCGCTCTTTCTCTTATATCCACCAAATGCGGGGAGAGAGAAAGACCCACCTTAAATCCGTGGCAGCCAAGTAGCTGGGAAAGGTAATGTGCAGTTGAGCCTTTTCCGGAAGTGCCTGCAATATGAATTATCTTTATTTTCTCTTGCGGGTCCCCAAGAAGTTTCATCAAGTATTTGGTTCTGTCCAAACCAACCTGCCCTGGGAATTTTCTCTTTTCAAACGAAGGTATTTGGTCGAAGAGGAATTCTTCGACTTCTTTGAGGTTTCGAAGTTTCATTTTAGCCTGGACAGGCTCTTTCTGGTTTTTGCAACAAAATCTTTATCTTTTATGTAAGGCAGGTTAATCTTCACATTTTCAACAGCGGAGGCTATTGCGGCCGTTGCCAAATGCATTGCAACTTTAGCGTCTGAATTTGCGTTCTTATTACCAATTTTCTCAGCTTTTTTGGCAAGCATAAAAACTTTCTTTGAAAGGTTTGCCGTTTCAGCCGGGATTTCTGCTGCATTTTTGAAGGCTTTCTGAATAGCGCCTTCCCTTTTCGTATCCTCCTTTTTCATTTTGTACGCCTTCATTACCATCTCAAAAGCCTCAGCATCTTTGTCCGCCAGGACTAAAAGGTTTTTGCCAAGTTTTGATACCTCTTTTGCAACAGCCTCCATTTCTTTCTCAACCTTTTCGTAACCCTTTTTCCCAATTGTTAAATTAGCTACCATTTCAACCAAGGAGGCGGCCGTCGCACCCGTAACTGCCGCAACACTTCCCCCACCGGGAGTTGGCGAACTTGAAGCAACTTCCTTCAAAAAACTTTCTACTTTTTTGTCTTTAAATGCCATTATTCAAAAATCCTGGTTTCTAATATCTGGTCTTTAGTAAATGTCTTTTCTTTAAATGTGGTCTTAACTGCGCGCACGAGAGCCGAAAGTGGCAACATTCCATAAATTTCTGAGGACTCAATTTCAACGCCCTCGTTTTTGGCTTCCTCTTCTATTTCTCTGAACGCTTCATCAAAGTTGGTTTTTTCAAAGTCAACCAAATTCATAGAAACCTGCGCCTTGCCATCTACCTTAAAACCCAGCGCCTTAACCCCCGGTAGCCCCCCACCCTTTTCTCTAATTTTAAGAGCAATTCTTTTTGCAACTTCAACATCGGGGGTATCCAAATTAACATTGTAGGCAACCAAGAATTTCCTTGCCCCAATTACTGCGGCGCCAGCCGTCGGGTGAAATTCGTTCGGTCCAAAATCTGGGGCCTTTTCTTTGTTTGTTTTGATTTCTTCTTTTAATTCCTCATACTGCCCTCGCCTTACATCTGCCAAATTTTCCCTTTCGGGCTTGGTTGCCGCCGCTTCATACAAATAAACAGGGATCTTAAGCTCTTCCCCCACCTTTTTCCCCAACTTGTTGGCAAGTTCCACACACTCCTCCATAGATACACCGGAAACTGGAATGAAAGGAACAACATCCGTCGCACCAATCCGAGGGTGTTCACCAGTATGGCTCTCCATATCAATAACTTCAGTCGCTACTTTTATAGCTTCGTAAACCGAGTTAAAAACATCAACCGGCGCACCAACAATTGTAAAGAGGCTTCTGTTGTGGCTCTCATCCCACTCCAACTCAAAAACTTTTGCACCTTTAACAGACTTTGCGGCTTCAAAAATTTTGTTTATTTTTTCTTTGTCCTTGCCTTCTGAAAAGTTAGGAACGCATTCAACTAGTTTTTGCATCGTGATGGTAGTATATCAAACGAGCCTGGAAATTAACGCCGCTCTTTTTCCGGGGGTAGAAATTGAAGTCTGGGTTGTAACACTCCATCTAATTTTCTTGTCAACTGTGAGGTTCTTAAACCAGTCTCTGAATCGGCAATCGTCATTAAGGATCTTCTAATACCTTCGATGCTTATTTCTGGGAAGTATTCTTGTGTCAAGTAGTTGAAGTCCATTACCGGTCTTTTGACTTTTGCTTCACTATTTTCCTGTCCAAAAAACGGTACATTTGCTAATACTTTCTCCCAAACCAAGTTAAAGGTGTCGCTTGGCGTGCCCGTCCTCTCAACCACTTCCCAATTACCCTCCCATTTAATCATCTTTACAAGTATTTCCTGGCGCAATCTTTGCTCTTCTCCTTTTTCCCAAA
Source organism: uncultured bacterium (assembly GCA_937928235.1). Classification (GTDB taxonomy): domain Bacteria; phylum Patescibacteriota; class Microgenomatia; order UBA8517; family UBA8517; genus CALEZE01. The sequence goes on from CALEZE010000162.1 coordinate 4,058, forward strand.
TGTCGTGTTTTGTTTCACCTTCCGCACGCCTTTCTTCTCTTGACTTTATTGCAGCATAGACACCTGTATCTAAAAAGATTTTTGTGGTCGAAACGCCTTCCTCTAAAGACAAGAACCGACGGTCTTGTTTCCTTAAGTTAGCAAATTCTTCATTTAGAATTTCTTCGTACTGTTTGGGATATTGGTTCCGAAGATTAATCAGGGCACTTACTCCCACGCCTGTTGACTCAGGAATGGAAAGTGCATTGGAAACATGGGACCTTTCAATCACAAAGCTCCAGTCACTATCCAAGCCCGCTTCCAAGTATGGCGCGATCTCCAATCTATTGAGGGTAAAAAGAAGCCCAAGTCCGCCTTTGGGAATATATCCGTATCTCCCAGCCAAACTCTCTTTAAGAATCACTCCTGTGGGGGTGTGGTATGCCGGAAGCGTAACATGGCAAACCTTTAGGCCTCTCTCTGCAAGTGCTTCCGCCACCCTGGGCGCAATTGTAGACTTGCCCGAACCACCGGTTCCTTCTAAGTAGACTATGTTTTGTCCGTTTTCTCCGCGCATATTAGACTATTCTTTCTCTAATACTTTCAATTAATCGCTCACGGTTTTTTCTTTTATTAAAATCATAGCTGCCGACTACGATTACAATCACATCACCCTCCCACCGTCCAGCCAGAGTTTATTCATTAAAAAATTCAGCCATCTTTAAAAAGTAATCTGGAACGATCTTCATCATGGCAATTTCCATCTGACGCGCCCTATCAATGACTTGTTGATTTATGGCAACGGGGTCTCCGAACATTGCAATGGTATGGTCTGGTTTTGCAACCTCTCCGCGTTCCTCAGCGGCTCTTCTCACCCTCATTAAACTATCAAGGTCTTTGTCGCTAATCATTCCTCTGCTGTGTAGATATTCGCAAATTTTGGTATTTTGTTGTCTTCCGCCATCTAATAAAATTGTTTCTTTCCCTTTCATTTCCACTAGTCTTTTTCCGTCTTTAAGCTCCGGGATCAAAAACGCAGACTGTGCCGGAGCTGCATATTTATATGGGTCTACAGTGTAGAAGCGCACCAGGTCTGGGTTATCCGTGAACTCTTCCTCAAAAATCGAGGCCCCCAATGCTTCTGCGTTAACTTTTACCAAGCTAGTTTTTCCAGATCCGACAGGGCCACCTACATGAATCTGTTTGGGGAGTATAAGCTCTTTTCTTTCTCCTGTTATTGGTTCGGGAGTCATTTTAATCTCTTCTCACTTCGTGATGTGTTCTGCATCTTGCTTCGTAAAGCTCGTCTGCACCAACTATTTGAATTGGGTCGTCGTAATGCGCCGGTTGTCCGTCTACTAATCGTTGAGTCCTTGACGCCTCACCGTGGCAAACCATGCAAATTGCATTCAACTTCAAGACAGTTTCGGCCTTAGCTATTAAAGTTGGCATAGAGCCAAAGGGTTCACCTCTAAAATCCGTATCCAGGCCGGCCACTATCACTCTTAAACCTTCGGAGGCTAGACTGTCGACCACATTAACCACATCTTCGTCAAAAAACTGCGCCTCATCTATGGCGACAACTACAGTGTCTTCTTTTAGTAGGCCCAAAATTTCCGAAGCATTGTCGACCAATTCGGCACCATATTGTTGACCAGCGTGAGAAGCAACTTTGTCGACCGCATATCTATTGTCAATTCCTGGTTTAAAAACCTGAACTTTTTGCTTAGCTACCACAACCCTTCGTAGTCTTCGTATCAACTCATCTGTCTTTCCACTGAACATACTTCCAGTAATAACTTCTGCATGTCCACTACTATTTATTCGCTCACCATTTTCTTTCATCTTTTATTCCGCTGCGCTAGTTCCTTTCAAGTCCGCTCTAACAGCTTCACCAATTCTTCCCACTGTGTAGTCATTTGTGTCTACGAAATTGCCGACCAACTTCACTTCAGGCATTGCTTCTTCCAACTTTCTATTGTCCTCTTGTGCGAACCATCTGTATTCAGGATCGCCACTCGCAATACTCCTTAGCTCCGGCACCCAGTAAGCCTGCCCTAAACCAGCAACTATTTCTAAAACGGTCTTCATGCCGTGACTAAATAACATTCTCGCTTCTTCCGGAAAGTCTTTCGCTATCTTCCTGATAATTTTCAACGCTTTTCTTTGTGCCCCTAGGTATTTTTCCTTCACAGCCCCGCCAATTACTTCTATGTCCTTAGGGATGTAAATTCCACTCCTACAGCTCCAATCAATCTCTATTTTGTCTAGATTGTATCGATGACGATTGAAATCTTTGGCACTCCCAAAAGAAATTCCCCTAAACTTCATTCTTATGACTACTCTTTGTAGGAAGTCTGGTAGTTTGTGTCTTCTGTTCCCTCTTGCTCTACCTATTTTTACAAGCAGCTCTTTATAAGATCCGTCTGCTATTATCTCTGTAGCTAAGGCATTTGTCTCCTTCTCTTCGAGAGAGGGGTTTACGTAAGAAATCGCACCGACTACTAAATCTCTAAGGTAGTCTTTATTTAGAACTTCCACTTCAACGCTTGGAGTAATGTCTTCCTCCACCTCTCTAGGTAATGAGAATTCGGTCAAGGCTTCTCGGGTTTTTCTTCTGTGTTCAACCCAAGAAGCGCCATGTTGACTATCAACCACAGCCATAAACTCAGGGTTTACCTTCATAAGTTCTTCGGTCATTTTGTCTGCTGAGCTCCTTGCTTCTTCAAGACCACTTGCCTTTAGATTCATAGCCAGCTCAGATAAAGATCTGTAGGTTGCGTGTACCCCAAAGTTTGTTTTTATACCCAAAGGAAGGAGTTTTCTGAGGTTATCCAAAACCCTACCTTTTACGGCTATTTTATATGCGCCTTCGCTCACATTGTCTGGCCTAGGGTTTGTTTTAACGATATGCGCTTCGACTGGTTCCCAAAGCTCTTTGTATGTTTCAAAAAGCCCGTCCATTGCTTCTTTGTACACATCTTCGTGCTTGGTGCCCTTTAAAGCATCCGGAACAACATAACGGTACTCGCCATTCTCATCTTTCTCTCCCCAGTCTATATATCTCGTTGATGCTTCTATTCCTGTAACTAACGGGTGTCTAAACGCCTGCAAAGAAAAGAGGACCGAAGTATCTTGAAAGATCACATAGCCACTGGCCTGCTCCCTAACTGAATCATCGCCGAATTTATCAACAACTCTCCGTATAAGTGCCGATGCCTGTTCTTCTGCTAGAGCTTGTTCCAATCCTCCAGACTCAACTAAACTTTCAGCTATGTTTTTGATTCCCAGTTCTGTATCGTTAACAAATTCATTCCAAAAAATTTCCGTTATGTCGGTTTCTTGTGCCCTACTAAATCGAGTTATAAGTGCTGCTGCTAAAACAGGTGGCATAGTCCCACGAATTGCATGAACATCTCCGTCCACATTGGTGAAATAGAAGTTTAGGAATTCTCTTTTCTTGTCTGTAAGATCTTTGGAGAGTTCGTCTTGCCAAGTGGGAAGGATGTATTGTGTCCCGCCAGTAGAAGTTTCAATAGTGTTGTCTAATTCGATATTTCTCATGAGTAACCGGGCAGGTTAAAGTACGACTGTAACTTTTTATCAGTTTGTGAAAGTCGTGTCAATTACAACATAGACCGACTATACTGTTTTCATGAACACAAGTGGTATGACTATTTCTTTGGTCGTCGCCATTTCGGCAAACGGTGTAATCGGAAAGGACGGAGAGCTTCCATGGCATATTCCCCAAGACTTAAAACGGTTCAAGGAAATAACAAACGGGCACCATGTGATAATGGGCAGAAAAACTTATGAATCCATTGTCGAAAAGCTCGGCCATCCTCTCCCGGGTAGAACCAATATCGTTTTAACAAGAGACACAAACTACAAAACCGAAGAAGGTGTGGTTGTGGTTAACACCCTTGTTGACGCCATAAATTACGCCAAGGAAAACGGGGAAAATGAAGCAATGGTAATTGGTGGTGCTGAAATTTACAAACTTGCAGAAGAACTAGCTGAAAAGGTTTATTTAACCCGAGTATTGGTAGAAGTTGAAGGTGATGTTGTGTTTTTCGAATTAGACGAGAAGTTATGGAAAGAAGACGAAACAAAAACAGAAGCACACCTCGAAAACGAAATTCCTTTTTACTTCAAAATTCTTGAGAGAGTTTTTTAATTTGTTTCCTTTTCTTCATCAGTCTTCTTCCCTGGCTTTTTCCAGCTCGCCCATTTACACTTTGGGTACCTGCTGCATCCATAAAACTTTCTTCCCCTCCCGGTCTTTTTAATAACCACATCACCTTTTTTACAATCGGGGCATTTCATTCCGAACTTATCCATAAACTTTTCTGTGTGTTTACAGTCTGGAAACCTTGAACAACTAACAAACTTCCCAAATCTTCCAATTCTTACAACAAGTTCGCCCTCTTTACATGTGGGGCACTTTCTCCCAAGCTTTTCAGTTTCAATCTGCACCCTCTTTGCCTTTTCCTCAACGGTTTCAAGTTTCTTGGAAAACGGATTCCAAAATTCCCCCATCATCTTTTGCCATTCCCTATCACCATTGGCCACTTTATCTAGATCGTCCTCCATTCCTGCCGTAAAGGAATAATCAAAAACTTCTGGGAAATTGCCAACCAAAAAATCATTCACCGCAACGCCCACTGGAGTTGGGGTAAATCTACCTTCGTCTTTTTCAACATACTGCCTGTCCTGAATTGTTGAAATAATTGGCGCATAAGTCGAGGGTCTTCCAATACCAAGCTTCTCCAAAGTTTTAATAAGGGACGCCTCGTTGAACTTTGGCGGCGGCTGGGTAAACTTTTGTTCAGAAAGAACTTTAATCAAAGAAAGACTGTCCCCTTCTTTAACATCTGGTAATTGTTGTTCGCTGTCTGCCCCTTTGGTGGGTGAAACCCTTCTCCATCCATCAAACTTCATAACTTGCCCACTTGCGCGAAGAAGGTAGTCCTCGTCAGCTGCCACTTCAATCTTTGTTTCGTCGTAGACACTTGCTTCCATTTGGCTTGCCACAAATCTTTTCCAAATAAGTTCATAAAGGCGCTCCGCGTCTTTTTGCCTTTTGCCCGAAAACTTTGGCTGTTCCTTGGCATTTGTCGGCCTTACGGCTTCGTGTGCTTCCTGAGCAACTTTTGCTTTTGTTTTATAGTATCTGGGCTTTTCAGGTAAATAATCCTTCCCGTATTCCTTTCCTATAAACTCCCGGACTGCATTGAGTGCCCCCTTGGCGACATTCGTGGAGTCCGTCCTGTGATAAGTAATTAGCCCTTCCTCATAAAGCTTTTGAGCAACACTCATTGTCTTCTTAGCAGACCAACCCATCACACTGGCAGCGCCTTGTGTCATGGTAGAAGTGGTAAAGGGAGGATAAGGGTTCTTCCTAACTTCCTTCTTCTTGACACTAACAACTTTGTATCCCGCTTTCTCCAAATCCTTTACTACACTTTCCGCATCTTTCTTGCTTCCAATTTCTACTTTCTTGTCTTTGATACGAACCAGGGAGATCACAAATTCCTCCCCACCGTCTTTTACTCGACAAGCAATCTCCCAATATTCATCCGGCTTAAAGGCGTCAATTTCCCTTTGCCTTTCAACTATCAACCTAACGGCAACAGATTGAACGCGCCCAGCCGAAAGACCGCGCCTCACTTTCTTCCAAAGAAGTGGTGATAATTTGTAGCCAACTAATCTATCAAGAACTCGTCTGGCAACTTGTGCATCAACCAAATTCACATCAACACCCCTTGGGCTTTTTATTGCATGCTCCACCGCATCTTTTGTAATCTCGTGAAATACGATTCTTTTTAACTTGGAGCTTGGAAGTGCCGGTTTTGCATTTTCTAAAACCTCTTTTACATGTTGCGCAATAGCTTCTCCTTCGCGGTCGGGGTCTGTTGCAATTAAAACATCCTCTGCCTTTTTGGCACTTTTTTTGATGGCAGAAATACTGTCTTTCTTCTTTGGAACCGGCACATAGTCTGGTTTAAAGTTATCCTCCAAATCCACAGACAACTTGCTTTTTGGCAAGTCTTTTATGTGGCCCATTGTCGCCTCGACATCGTAGCCCTCACCAAGAAACCTTGAGAGAGTTCGCGCTTTTGTAGGACTTTCGACGATTATTAATTTCATTAAATTAGTTTGTATCTTCCTTGACCCAGATTCTTTACTATTCCTTTCATTTCCATTCCTGTCAAGGTTGCCATGACATTTCCGGCCTCCAAATTAGACATTCTAACAACCTCGTCAAGGTGTAGGGGTTCTTTTTCCAAAGCCTTAACAATCTTTTTCTCCTCCTTCGTGGTGGGCATTACTTTTGCTAGAGATTCTTTGTCTACTCTAAAATCGATATGTAATTCATCTAAAATATCTTTTGTCGAAGTTGCCATCTTGGCACCATTCTGAATTAGAAAATAAGATGCCTCACTCATGGGTGAAGTAATTTCTCCGGGAACCGCAAAAACGGTTTTGCCCTGGTCCGCCGCGGCACTTGCGGTTAGTAGCGTTCCGCTTTTTCTCCTGCCTTCGACGACAACAATTGCCCTTGAAAGCCCGGAGACAATCCTGTTCCTCGCTGCAAAGTTGATTGGCAAAGCTGGATATTTAAGAGGGTATTCCGAAATTAACGCGCCACCATTTTCAACTATTATTTTGGCAAGGTTAGTGTTTTCCGGTGGATACACGCTATCAAGCCCACACCCTAGCACCGCCACCGTTCGCCCCTTCACGGAAAGTGCCGCCTTGTGCGCAGCCGTATCAATACCCCGAGCAAGTCCCGAAACAATAACTAAACCCAATTGCGCAAGCTCTCGAGAAAATATTTCCGTGACTTCTTTTCCGTATGAAGTCATTTTTCTACTACCAACGATGGCAACAGCATTTTCAATCTTTTTTATGTCCCCTTTAATGTATAAAACTACTGGCGATGAAGGTATTTCCAATAAAGATTTGGGGTAAGACTTGTCCTTCTGGGTAAACACACTAATATCCATTTTTTCCAGAGAAGCAAAGTAGTTTTTGAAGTCAAATTCGTCTCTGTGTTTTACAAAACCCTCAATCAGTTTTTTGGAGAGACCCACCTCTTCTAAATCTCTTCTGGCTGTTGACCAAACTTTCTTTGCACTTGTAAAGTAGTCAACTAAAAGTTTTAACCTCGCGGGTCCGAAGGGAACAAATGCGGCTAGTGCAATTAAATACTCACGGTCTGTCATCGGGCGGGCTATTTTGGTTAAACCAATATTCCAAAATCTCTGTTGCAATAGGACCAGCGGCTGAAGAACCTTCTCCTCCTCTTTCGACCAAAACGGTAAGTACTATTTCAGGTTTTTCTGCGGGGGCGAAAACCGTCAGCCATGCATGTGTTTCGTCGGCTTCCTCTGTTTCTGCCGTACCAGTTTTACAAGCAACTTGGGGCTCAAAATCAAAAAAGGTAAAGGCAGTTCCACCCTCGCTACACGCCTCTATCATTCCTTCTCTAACAAGGTCTATATTTTCGCGCTTAATCTTTACTTCGCTACATTTCGGCTCTGATGCAATTCTGGGTAAGCACAATTCGCCGTTTGTGGCAATTACAGAAGTTGCGGTGTTAACTTCAAGTGGAGTTAGGGTAAGGTCCCCCTGGCCTATGGCAACATGGTAGGTATTTCCCAAGAACCATCTTTCACCTTTAACGGTTTTCTTCCAATCTGGAGTTGGTACTAAACCAATTGCTTCGCCCGGAAGATCAATTCCCAACCCCTCGCCTAAACCAAATTTGGCAGACCAATCCGCAATTTTTTCGGCCCCCAAAAATTCCCCAATTTTATAAAAAAATGTATCTGTAGACCTGGCCATTGCCCGGACAACATCTATCTCTCCCTCCGTCCTGCCGTATTGTGTGTAGTACCAATTTGTATAGTCAAAGTTGTTTACACTGACAACCCCTTTGTCTTCATAAGTAAAGTCTGCGTCAATCTTTTCTTCTTCTAAAGCCGCCGTTGCTACAACTATTTTGTAAACAGACCCGGGGTGAAATGCTCCACCAATAGCTCTATTGAAAAATGGTAGATCAGGGTTTTTTAAAGCGGCAGAGATTTTGCTTGCATCCCTCTCACCAACAAACAAGTTTGGGTCAAACGATGGTGAGGAATAAACGCCCAAAACCTCACCCTTTATGTTGGTCGCAACCACTGCGCCCTTGCTCTCACCCATTGCTTCCGGTAACTTTTGTTGCAAACCAAAATGGATATGAGTCTTTAAGTCTGACCCGGAAACTGGTTCGCGGGTGCCAAGTGTTCTAACCGGCTTCCCTGTAGCATCTACTTCCACCAATTCCTCCCCGTCGATTCCGGAGAGCAAACAATCATACTCCTCCTCCAACCCGCTCCTGCCAATGTATGAGCCTAAAATTCGCGGCCCCTTCTCTGGACACAAGGGGTTTATCCTCCCCACTTCTTCCTCGTTCGTTTCACCCAAATATCCACTTAGGTGGGCAAAGCTTTCAGAAAGAGGATAGCTTCTTTCAAATTCAGAAATTTCTCTACCCTCTACATCCTCACTAGCTACCACTTTCTCAAAACCTGCATCTGTACTAAAAATTATTTTCTTCTTTACTTCTTTGTTGCCAACCAAAACCTCACCACCCCTTGCCAGTATTTTCCCTCGAGCAGAGGTTATGGGGATACGACGAATTCTGTTACTTTCAGAAAGTTTGCGGTAATAGGCTCCCTTAATTATCTGTAATTCCACAAGCCGCCCAAAAATAACAAGGAGGCCAAGTAGGAGAAGTCCCCTAAAAAACCACCCCAGCCAGCTTTGACGGTTTGCACCCGCAAGATTTTCCATCAGACCAATTATCAAGTAACAATTTACAATTTACAAATGAGGCGTGTAATTTAATAACAAGAATTTAATTAAAGTCCTTTGGTGACTCTAATTCTTTGAAGAAGGGCCGCGTCCTCTAAAACCTTGCCGCAACCGCGAACAACACAAGTAAGTGGATCCTCGGCAATCACGGCGTTCATTTTGGTTTTTTCTGAAACCACTTTGTCTATTCCGGCAAGTAGAGAGCCGCCGCCAGCCATAACAATTCCCCTTTCCATAATGTCGCTTACAAGTTCGGGTGGGGTTTCTTCCACGGTGTCGGAGATTGCCCCCACAATTTCCTGTAGTGTTGGTGCTAGAGCTTCTCTCACTTCGCTTCCCGAAAGCTTTATCGATTTGGGTAGCCCGGTCTCCAAGTCACGACCTCTCACAACTGTGTGTTTTTCCTTTTCTGTGGCCGCGGCCGAACCAATATTTATTTTGACATCCTCTGCAGTCGATTCACCCAGAAGAAGCGAATATTTAAGTCTCACCCAGTTAATAATCGCCTCGTTCATCTCATCGCCCGCAATTCTTACGGATCTACCAAGAACAATTCCGCCAAGTGATATCACAGCGATTTCCGTGGTGCCACCACCTATGTCAACCACAAAAGTTCCCTCAGGTGCTTCAACAGGCAAACCCGCCCCAACAGCAGCAGCCATAGGTTCTTCTATGAGGTGGGCTTCACTTGCACCTGCAGAGACAGCAGCGTCCGCCACGGCTCGTCTTTCAACTTCTGTTACACCGGAGGGGATTCCCACAACCACTCTTGGTCTTGGTATTTTGGGCATCACGGTACCAGATTCGTGGACCCTCTCTATATAGTACTCAAGCATTGCAGCTGTTGCGTCAAAATCTGCAATCACTCCATCTTTCAGGGGTCTTACTGTTTCTATAGTGTTTGGAGCTCTCCCAACCATTCGTTTGGCAGAGGCACCAATTGCCAAAATTTCCTTTGTCTTTTTGTGTCTAGCAACCGCTGAAGGCTCTCTTATAACTATTCCTTTTCCTTTAACCCAAACCAAAGTATTGGCGGTTCCCAAATCTATCCCAACATCGTGAGAAAACATCCCAAACAACCTGTTAATGTTGAGAGGGTTTTTAAGTCCCTTTAGGGAAGGTGGTTTGATATTAATTTTCGGTAGTTTCATAAGACGCCATATCACAGGCAAAAGAAGTATAGCGTGCACCCCTAAACTTTCAAATAGTAAACGATGAAGTTACAATGTTTCTATATGGACAACACACTCCGGAAAACAATCACTTATTCTTTCTTTCTTTTGCTGTTTTTAGTACCCATTGTTTTTTTGCCTTTTAGGTGGCTTCATACATCAGAACTATTTGAATTTAACAAAATGGTTCTTACATACCTTCTAACAACAATTATTGTTGGTGCCTGGATTGTGCGTATGGTAGTAGCTAGAAAATTAGTCCTTCGTCGCACAATGTTGGATGTTCCTCTTTTAGTTTTCCTTGCGGTACAAATTCTTTCGACTATTACCTCTATAGACTTCCGCACTTCACTACTAGGTTTTTATTCACGCTTCCATGGCGGCCTTGCCTCCTCATTTTCTTACGCACTCCTCTACTGGGCGTGGGTATCCAACATGGGAAAGACTGAAACTAAAAAAGCCTTTAATGTTCTCTTTGCTTCTGCCCTATTAGTATCCGTCTACGCGGTGCTTCAGCATTTTGGTATAGACAAAGAAGTCTGGGTTCAAGATGTCCAAAATCGTGTGTTTTCCTCGCTCGGGCAACCAAACTGGCTAGCGGCATGGATTGTGGCACTTTCCCCTCTTGCATGGGCGCTTTTTATTAAAGAGAAACTAAACTACAAATGGTTTTCTCTTTCCGCACTCTTTTTCCTCGTTCTTCTCTACACAAAATCTCGTTCGGGTGTCGTTGCATTTGCGGGCGCTTTTACCTTTTTTTGGGCATTTGAGTTTTGGCTCTCCAAAAAACTTAAGAAGCCATTGAACATTCAAAAACCTTTTGGTGCTCTTCTTGTAGTTTTTGTCGCATTTGCTTTAGCTATCGGAACACCCTGGACTAAGCCAATCTTTTCCCCAAAGGAAGCTGTAATCGAAGAAGTTAAGCCGCAAGGCCCGGCACTTGAAACAGGCGGAACAGAATCCGGGGAAATCAGCAAAATAGTTTGGCAAGGAGCCCTGGACCTATGGAAAAAATATCATCTTCTGG
>CALEZE010000163.1 GCA_937928235.1 uncultured bacterium
TAGGGAGTTTTAAAATTACACCTTTTCGGGTGTCGCATTCAGTTCCGGATGGCGTAGGGTTTGCAATTGACACACCGGAAGGGAGAGTGTTCCATGTGGCCGACTATAAATTTGATTGGACTCCTGTTGATGCAAGACCTTTTGATATTGCAAAAGCTGCTGGGTTGGCTTCCGAAGGAGCTTTGATGCTTGCCTCAGACGGTTTGGGTTCTACAAATCCTGGATATACACAAAGTGAAAAAGATATTGAAGAGAAAGTGGAAACAATAGCACGAGGAGCGAAGGGGCAGATCTTCTTTACCACAATATAGTCGAACATTGCTAGAATGCAACAGGCACTTAATGTTGCGGGCAGAATGGGTAGAAAAGTGTGTTTTATAGGAAGATCCGTAGAGAGGAAGGCTGAAATTGCGAAGAATCTAGGATACTTAAAGATCCCAACTAGTTTAGTGGTTCAACCTAAAAAAGCGGGTAGTCTACCCAAAAATAAGATAATGTACATAATTTCTGGATCTTACGGCCAGCCCGGCAGTGCTCTCCACAGGGTTTCAACTGGTGAGCACGACTTTTTGTCAATTAACCAAGACGATGTTGTTATCTTTTCATCTGATCCTGCGCCGCCTGGGTCAAAAGCAAATGTAGATTCCGTTGTGGACAACCTCATAGAACAAAGAGTTGAGGTGCATTATTACGATATGCAGGAGGACTTGCATGTATCTGGTCATGGTAGCCAGGAAGATATAAAAATGTTGATGGCGGTTATCAACCCACAATACTTAATACCTATTGGGGGAACAGTTAGACACATGAGGGCTTATAGAGACATAGCTGTTTCAATGGGCGCTTCTGAAAACGCTGTGTTTGAACCAAAACCGGGAGACATTATTGAATTCAAAGATTCAAAAGCAAACAAGGCTGGAAGCTTGGATGTTAAAAGTGTGTTGGTTGATGGACTTGGCGTAGGTGATGTGGGCAATGTTGTACTTCGAGATAGGCACAGACTTTCGCAAGATGGTGTAGCGATAGTTCTTATTCAGCTAGACAAAAACAAGAAATCACTAATAGAAGACCCAGAAATTATAAGTAGAGGCTTTGTGTTTGAAAAGAGTAAGAAGAACTTTTTGATTGATGCTGCCAAGAAATTGAGAAACCAAATGGAATCAAAGAGAAGTCTAGATAAAAAGCTTGCCAGCCAAGTAACAACTGACTTTTTGGAAAAACATTTCTACCAAGAAACGCGTCGCAGACCAATGGTGCTTCCTGTTGTTGTTGAGGTATAAGCTTCTTAGACAACGCAACATGCGTGACATATAATGATATTTACTTTTTGGACTTTATAAATCATGGCTAGAAAGAAGCGTTCAAAATCGGCTAAATTTTTTAAATTAAAACTAAAAAAGGGCACAGCTGCCTCGATTGCGCAGGTTGTTTTCTACTCTCTTTCAGGATTAGTTTTAGTTTCCTTTGCCAGACAGGGTCTTTTGTTAGTGAGACTTAACGACCTTCTGGTTAATTATTTTTCTTGGAGTTCAATCTTTTTGCCGTTTATTTTTCTTTCCTTTGGACTTCTGGTTTCTAAAATAAGGGGCCCACTTGGCCAGCCAAATGTAACAGTGGGTGGATTATTGTTCTTCGTGTCGGTGGCCAGTTTGACCCAGGCAGGGGTGGTTGGCGAGGCTGCGTGGGACGGGATAGCAACGCTCATAACCGGGGTGGGGGCTTTTATCGTTCTATTAGGAACAACGGTTGTCGGTCTTATAGTGCTTTTCAACACATCTTTTGAGGCTGTGATTGAGGGGGTTAGAACTGTTGCCAAACATGCAAGATGGTATTTGATGGGAGGCAAGGGACTTGATATTGGCAAGAAAGTTTTACCGAAAAAAGAGATTACCGTTAAGGGTGGAAGCGTTGATACGCCCCCTGCACCACCAAAACCTTCCCAGGAGGAAGAGCCTGAGAGCGAAGGTTCTCTTGCCCCGAAACTTGTAAGCAATGCTCCTGGAGATGACAAAGTCTGGAAGTACCCGGATGTGGGTATTCTTAGTGATTCAGAGACAGGTAAGGCAGACAGGGGTGACATAAAAGGAAACGCTGCAATTATCGAACAGACCCTTGAGTCTTTTGGTATTACAGCAAGGGTTGTAGAAGTAAACCTCGGCCCTGCCGTTACGCAGTATGCAATTGAAGTAGCTCTGGGAACAAAGCTTTCAAGGATTACCGGGCTTGAAAGAGACCTGGCGCTTGCATTGGCTGCACCGACAGGGGCAATTAGAATAGAGGCCCCAATCCCCGGCCGCTCACTTGTTGGGATAGAGCTTCCAAACAAATCTCCAGAATTTGTGCCACTTAGAAAGATGCTACTTTCTGACGAACTTAAAAATCACAAATCGAAACTTGCGGTTTCACTAGGACTTGATGTTTCTGGGAATCCGGTGGTTGCCGACATTGCGAAAATGCCACATGTTCTTATTGCAGGACAAACTGGTGCTGGAAAGTCTGTTTGTATAAACTCATTTCTTTCCAGCCTTCTTTTTAGAGCAAGTCCTTCAGAAGTGAAGCTTATTTTGGTTGATCCGAAGAGGGTGGAGTTAACAGGTTACAACAATATTCCTCACCTTCTCTCACCAGTTATAATCGAACCCGAAAAAGTTGTCTCCGCCCTTAGGTGGACACAATCAGAAATGGACAGGAGATACAAAATATTTGCACAGGCAGGCGTAAGAAACATTGATGGCTATAACGAAATGTCCGGATTTCAAGCCCTTCCCTACATTGTGGTTGTCGTGGACGAACTTGCTGATGTGATGCTTTTTTCCCCAGTTGAGGTCGAAGACTCAATCACAAGAATTGCTCAAATGAGCCGTGCAACAGGTATACACATGGTTCTTGCTACACAGAGGCCATCCGTTGATGTCATAACAGGTTTAATTAAGGCGAACATTCCTTGTCGGGTTGCGTTTGCTGTTTCGTCTCAAGTTGACTCCAGGGTTATTTTAGATACCCAAGGAGCGGAGAAACTTCTTGGTCGAGGAGACATGCTTTATCTTCCACCCGAACAAGCAAAACCGCTTAGAATCCAAGGTTCTTTTGTTTCTGACAAAGAGATAAGCGCACTGGTGTCTAGCCTTAAGGACCAGGGAGTTAAGCCGCAATACACAGAAGAGGTGACATCTATGCCTAAACCAGGGCAGGTAAGCGTGCCCGGAGTTGACGGAGATGCTGATGAGCTTTTTGAAGACGCTGTCAAACTGGCTGTTCAGTATGAAAAAGCTTCAGCCTCACTTTTACAAAGAAGGTTATCAATTGGGTATGCTCGGGCCGCAAGAATTCTTGACCAGCTCGAAGCAGCAGGGGTCGTTGGCCCAGCGGAAGGATCTAAGCCGAGAGAGGTTTTAGTTCAAAGTGTTGATCAGGTTTTAGGTAACACCGGATCTGAAGGGAGCGATGTACTCGCAAAATAGCACCAAATGAAAACGGTAGGTAAATTTTTAGCAGAGTCTCGTGCTCAAAGAAAGTATTCACTGGAGAGCCTTGAAACAGAAACAAAAATAAAAAAAGAGTTTTTAGACGCTCTTGAAAAGGAAGCGTGGGAAAAATTACCAGACTACCCAGTGGTGTCTGGGTTCGTTAAGTCTGTTACAAAAGCCCTTGAAGCTGATACTGAAAAAGCCCTTGCCCTACTGCGCCGTGATTATCCCCCAAAAACACTTTTTGTAAACCCGAAACCTGATGTTTCCCAAAAATTTGTTTGGAGTCCTCGTCTAACTTTTTTTGCCTTAACCGCGGTGGTTATCATGGGACTTTTGGGTTATTTGGGATTTCAATATGCCAGGTTCATAGCCCCCCCGACACTAGAAGTTGTGAAACCAGTGGAAGGAGAAGTTGTTGTCGGTGACGAGGTTGTGGTTTCTGGAGAAACCGATGAGGATGTGACACTTACAGTTAACAATCAGCCTGTGCTTGTTTCAGAGAACGGCACCTTCGAGGTGGAACTCGCTCTTGCGGCTGATACTGAAGAGATTTTCGTAGTGGCAGTATCTCGGTCTGGCAAAGAAACAGTTGTACATCGTAATATAGAAAGGGAGCAAGAATAATGGACCCAGTACAAAAATTATTAGTTTTTGTAGTTGTAGCCTTAACACTACTACTTGTTATCGTTGGTGTGCAGGTGGTTTTGATTATCTTAGACTTAAGACGAGCCCTTAAAAGACTAAATAGTATTTTGGAAGACGCTATTCTGGGAGGCGGGCTTATCCGCCCAGATAAACTGACGGGTGTTCTGGAGGTATTCAAAAGGAACAAAAAGCTCCACACGAAGGAGGCTGGAAACATTCAAGACACTGGCTCCAAATAATGATTTTCTGGCAAGCATCAAACTTAGTCGGTATACTTTAGCCTATATGACATCAGATGAAGTTCGCAGCAAATACATAGAATTTTTTAAAAGCGCGCCCAGAAACCACAAGGAAATACCACCTTCTCCGATTGTTTTAGAAGATGACCCGACAACGCTTTTTACTTCAGCCGGAATGCAGCAGCTGGTACCCTATTTATCTGGAGAAAAAAATCATCCAGAAGGAAAGAGGCTTGTAAATTCCCAGCCTTGTTTTAGAGCCAACGACTTAGAAGAGGTAGGTGACACAAGCCATACCACCCTCTTTGAAATGCTTGGGAATTGGAGTCTTGGAGATTATTTTAAGGAAGAGGAAATCCCCTGGTTGTGGGAATTCCTTACCAAGGAACTGGGTCTACCCAAGGAACGACTTTACATAACTGTTTTTGAGGGAAGCGAAGAGGTACCAAAAGACGAAGA
>CALEZE010000164.1 GCA_937928235.1 uncultured bacterium
GGGGAGAGGGGTTGTGGGGTCGGGGAAGGGTGGGGTGGAGAAAGAAGAAAAAAGAAAGGAGGTTTTTGCGCAAATGCCAGAGCCAGAAGAAGTAGTGCTTGTGCAAGGCTCTCATGATTAGCGCTTGTTCCCAGAGACCATTAAAGCGGTGGATTCGGGAATTGAATCATTCATCAAGAAATACTTTCCTGAATAGTTAGACCCAACTTCAACTTTGGCATGTCTTGAGCTTGTCTACCAAAGCTTGTCACAGTTTTCACCTCTTCTTCAGTTTTTTGATATAATTCCGAAAATCGTCGTTCCTTACCAAAGGAGGTAAAGATGAACGAGATTGGTAGCACATTACAAGACTGGTTGGAAGAAAGCTACAGGTTCTTTCTGCTCGGCGACCTGTTCTTTGCAGGTCTACACATTTTCCTAGTGCTCTTAATCAATGGTGATGGGCTTGAGACAGCCTTGCGCACTGGAATACTAACCTGGGTTTTTGCAGGAATCTTGTCTGCGCCGGTACAGGGGCTTGGTGAAATACGCTACTCGGCTGGCGACTCCGTCGCTGCCTACTTGCTGGTTGGGTGGGTAGCTGGAGCTATAGCTACATACACCGGCTATGCCTCGTACGGAAACGACACCGTGGCCTATGTGGTTTACATCGCCACCTGGGCAACATCCTGGGGGCTGCTGGCATCCTTTTTCGTCTCGCTTTGGAAGCAGATCTTTTCCAAAAGGTAGCCACTTTCCAACCAAAGGTTTTTTGTTACATCGAGCGCTTTTTAACCTTTAACAAGACTTGTTCTTGTAAAAAGCGCCAACTCCAGGAGTGTGCGCTCCTGCTGACGAGCTCAAAAGAGCGAAAGCTGTAACAAACTCAGGTTTTCACTTCTTCTTCAATTTTTGGCCCTCGCTTTTGCTATAATCCCCTCATGTCGCCAGAAAAAGCCAATATTTTCTTTATTGAAGATGATATTAGCTTTAGAAGTATCCACACAAGACTCCTTGAATCGCAAGGTCACAGCGTTCTATTGAGCGCAGAGACGCTTGAGGAGGCAGTAGATAAAATTAATTTAATCAAAGAAAAAGGAATTAATGTTGTTATACTAGACGGCAATCTTAATGAAGAGGAGCTAAGCGGAGCAGATGGGGCGTATTTAGCTAGACTTCTAAAAGAACTGCATCCAGAGGTGTTAATCGTGGGTTGTTCTTCAAAGGAAATAATTGGCGTTGATGCAAACAGCTTTAAGCACGAAGGTCCGCGGCTTCTTCAAGTTGTTAAAGAACTCTAAAGTAGCTCTGGAAAACTATTAGTTGTGAAGCTATTTACAGCACCCTATAATTGATTTTTGGGGTCACAGAAGATAAAATACTCTCATGCTTCAAGAGCTAAAAAGAGCATGGACATTGTACAACCCCAGAAGCAACGAGCTGGATAAGGCCGTGGCGCGCGAGAGTTTGGGTTCTCCAAAAGATCTCCCAATTGAAACCAGGTGGGAACTAATTAGACCGACTCTTGAAAAATACATAGAAACTCACAACGAGCCCTATAGCGCCGGCCATGACACTTTTAACGGGTGGGTTGTCATGCATGAACGCTACGGACCAGATGTGCTTGCCCGAGGAATAGAGAAGGGATTAATCGCATACACACCAGAGTACAGGAGTGAAGTTGCCTTCGAACTACAAAGGGCAGCAATTCTTGAAGGATGGAACACAACCTTCAACCTTTGCATTTCGACCGAAGGAGTCGACAAAAATGAAAACCCCAAAGACCTACTTATTGAATACAACAAGCTTCCCTTTGTTAAAGATGTTGCACAAAGAACCTTTGTAGACTTAGACATTCTAGCTGAGGAAGGAGAGGAAAGGAGCTTTTTAGAAGAAGGCGAATGGTTGGACGAAGTGCCAATGGGTCACTTGATAGTAAAATTAACATACCCTTGAACGCTTTTGGAATACTTACGAGAGGGAATCCGCGAAACTAGAGAATGCCTTTCTAAACATGCATGACAGGAAATAAAGAACAGTTGGCTTCAGTGAATGGTAAGACCCAATACCTCGTTTACAAAGATTCTGCCAGGGAAAGTAGAAGTCTGGCGATAGTGTGGGCTTCTGGGAGCAAAATTTTGCTTGTTTTACCACCTACTGCCTTCTAAAAGGTTTTCCCCTAAGAGTCTCGGCACAGCTTTTCCTCGCTCCAAGACTGACTCAAGATAAGAAACTACTTCCACAGGATCTGTGCTTAAGCCTCTTCCAAAGCTATTGGATCGCAAGTCGCCAAATTCGTCATAGTATACGAAAAGCGACCATTTCGGCTTACCAC
>CALEZE010000165.1 GCA_937928235.1 uncultured bacterium
CCTTAATTCTCAAATTGCCTCAATAAATTCAAGAATCACTAATATTTCTGCCCAACTAACTGCGCTGGCGGCTAGCATTGCGGAAAGAGAGGAGGACCTGGCTTTTGCAAGAGAGGTTTTTGACGAAAAAACAAACAATCATTACAAATTCTTAAGAGTATACGACCCCCTGGCGCCATTCCTTTTTTCTTCAGATGCTTCAGAGGCGTTTCGTGAAATTAACTTTAGACAAAAAGCAGCCGATGAAGACAGGAAAACAATGGAGGAATATGTCGCCGACCTTTTCGAACTCAAAACAGACAAAGAGAATCTTGAGAAAAACCAAGCAAGCCTTGCCACTGCAAAAGCAAACCTTAATTCTCAAGCAAAGTTTTTGGGAGGGGAAATAGACAAGGTCGAAAACTACCTGGCAAGTCTTTCTGCAAGACAAAACGAGATTGTTGCAAAAAGGTCTGGAGGATTCACTGTGAGCGTCGGAGATAGTGAGTTAGCCGATGATTATTATGCTTCCATTACTGGATTTCGCGAACAAGCCCCTTCGGGTTATTTTGCTGTTTTTTCTTTTGGTGCATATAGTCACCGCAATGGTATGAGCCAATATGGTGCTCGAGGAAGAGCTTTGGCTGGACAGAGCGCAGAACAAATTTTAGCTGCCTACTATCCCGGGAAGGAGTTGAGAAAAGATTATTCTGAACCGGGCTCGATTCATGTTAGAGGACAAGGTAAGAGCTGTTTTTTACAACCAGACGGGACATTCAACAAATACTACGACGAGACCGTTGACTTCAATACATACCTGAAGCGTATTTGGGAAGTACCAGAAAGTTGGCCCCAAGCGACATTGAGAGCACAGGCAGTGGCGGCCAGAACCTATGCCATTAGGGTTGGTGGCCCAATGCAGCCGAACCAGAGCCATCAAGTCTATAAAGATTGCGAAAAGGGCGGCGGTTGGCCAGAGGCGGTGGAGCAAACTAGGGGATGGATTTTGTTGGAGGGTGGCTCTCCAGCGTTCACCGAGTATTCATCAACCGCAGGTGGTTGGTTAAAAACATCGGGCTGGGATACCACTGACAGTGGGGGTGGACAGGAGTTTATAGATAAGGCATATGAAAAAACGGGCGGCTCACCTTGGCTTTACAAAGCATGGTACACAGAAGGAACCAGTGTAAATAGCGCCAAATGTGGAAGGAGCAACCCTTGGTTAAGCCCTACTGAGCTGGCAGACATAGCGAATGCAGCAACCGCCTTAAAAACTCAAGGGATAGACACAAGCAGAATAACACCAGTGACAACATCGTGTTGGGGAGGTAACCCCTACAGCCATGATGAGTTAAGAAATCTTTTGGGAAGTAATGGCATTTCGCAAGCCACTTCTGTTTCGGTTTCACTGGGGAATGGTATTACGAATAGCGTGACAATTAACGGGAAACCTTTCACTCCAGAAGAATTTCGAAAAGCTTTTAATCTGCGGGCCCCTGGGTTTCTCTCTATCCCGCAATCCACTGGTGTTTTTGGTGCACCGTTTTTCAACATAGAGAAAAAATAGACTGCTTTCTGCCTATCAAAATGCTATACTTTGGCCAAGATGCCGGACATTTTTGTCTCTAAAAAGAAAGAGTCTGCCCCCAGTGAAACAACCCATCCTCCACAAGGAAAGGCCAAGCACACCCTTCCGGGTCATTCTCACAACCCACTAGCTGCTTATTGTTACCATCCGGATAAGGCAAACTTCGAAACAAAAGACAAAAAAGAAGTTGTAGTTCTTCTTTTAAGGCGTCACCCCATCACAAACCTTAAATGGATGTTGATATTTTTTCTTATGTTTTTTGCCCCGATTATTGTGGGAGACTTTCCGATACTAGATTTCCTTCCTGGGGAATTTCGGTTTGTTTCTCTTTTGGGTTGGTACTTAATAACTTTTGTCCTTGCTTTTGAAGGATTTTTAACTTGGTTTTTCAATGTAAATATTATTACTGACGAAAGAGTGGTGGACATTGATTTCCACAGTCTTATTTACAAAGAAGTAAGCGACACAAATATAGATAAAATTCAAGATGTTACTTACAAAATGGGTGGGGCTATAAGGACAATTTTTAATTACG
>CALEZE010000166.1 GCA_937928235.1 uncultured bacterium
AGAAACGAACTTCTAGTTCCCATGAGCGAAACTTCTGAAGGTTAAGCCTTTGTTATTTGAAGAAAATCAAGCTCCACTGGGGTTTCTCGGCCGAAAATTGAGACCAAGACCTTAACTTTCCCTTTTTCCTCATCCATTTCATTAATGGTTCCCAGGAAGTCTGAGAAAGGCCCGTCCGTAATTTTGACCGCTTCTCCAACAGAAAACTTGGTTTTGAATCTTTTTGCAGGAGCTGCAACGAATTTTTGGATGTTATCTACTTCCTTTGCGGAAAGGGGAGTAGGCTTGTTTCCTGCGCCGACGAATCCTGTGATTCCAGGGGTTGTGCGGACGGCCAACCAAGTGTTGTCGTCCAAAATCATCTTCACAAGCATGTAGCCTGGGAAAATCTTTTCTTTGACGGTTGCCTTTTTGCCGCTTCTTATAACAACACGGTCTTGAGTGGGGACTAGGATTTCAAGGATATTTTCCTCCAAGCCCATTGTTTCTACTCTTTGTCTGAGGGTTTGAGCAACTCTTACCTCATGACCAGATGTGGTGTGTACCACAAACCAATCCGCCTTTTCGTCATCTTTTTTGTTAATGACGATGTGCCCAGAAACTTTTTTGCCAGCGGTTCCTTTTTCAGAAACTGCTGCCTCTTCTTTCTTTTCTTCTTTTATTTCTTCAGCCATTTAATTAAAAACTATCGACTTGCGATTATTGTTTCCAAAAGTTTAGTGAAGGTAATGTCGAGTAATCCAACATATATTCCTACTATGCCAGATATTAAAATTACGATCAAAGTAAGTTTTATAACTTCCTCTCTCTTTGGCCAGACAACTTTGGATAGTTCGACTCTAACTTCGGAGAGATACTTCGTGACAGCCTTCACAGGAAGAAATTGTACCAAAGAAATTTGAATTAGACAATAAGTTTGAGGGAGGTTGTATAATTGGGCCATATGGGCAAGGGATTAGAAATTAGGGATGGTGTTCAGGTTTACACCTTAGCGAGTGGCAACAAGCCTGGTGGGGGTGGTGCACCCGTGGACAGACTAGTACAAGTAAGAGAAGAGCCAAATGGTAGGGTGACTTTTGTCAGAGAGAGTGGGAAAGAATTTACAGTTGAAGGAGTTAAACCGGCGCCAAAAAAAGTTGAGCAGAAAGTTGATCAAGTAGAGCTTGATGCCATTGATTCGCTTGTTCCGGTTTTGGAGTCGGTTTTTTATGACCACCCTAATTTGATTGCGCCACTTCCTGACTTTTGGGTTGAGCGAAAAAGGGAAGCCAAATACTCTCCCGAAAAAGCAGTGAATTTACTAAGAAGAAAGAGTCGGAATGTGGACTTTGTGACCGATGCGACTATGAATCGTTGTTTTGACCTCTCTGGGGTTCATTTGGAAGACAGGGAGGCGGCGAGAAAACTAAGAGGTCGTGCGAGAGGTAAAATTGACGAGCTTTATCAGTCTACTGTTGAGTCACCAAAACGGCGTTCGACTTCCAAAAAGTGATATAATTAGCAAGCTATGAATTTTCTAAACACAAATAATAGTTCAGTTACATCCACCACTTCCT
>CALEZE010000167.1 GCA_937928235.1 uncultured bacterium
AGTATAAGAAGATAAACAAAAAGAAAAATTTCAAGGGCGTATACTATAGCTTGGATTATGTCCAAAAAAAATGCGCCTAATCTTTTAAGCATAATTTAATTATATCAGCCCGAAGAGGTGGTTTTGCAAGGACTATTGAAGCTTCTTCGAGACACTTTGGATTCTGCTAACCATTTGCTGGCAGTTTCTTTCTGAATAACCGGTGTAGTTGGCTGGAGAGAGCTTCTCAAGCACTTTTTTATCTTTTGGTGTAAGGCCGGCATTCTCAACCCAGGTGAGATACTGATCTTTGGAGATGCGCCTACCTCTAAAAAACTCCTTGGCCTTGTCATAAGCATCCCCCAACCCCTGGGCTCTTAGATAAGTTTGAACGCCTTCGGCGATAATTCCCCAGTCATTGTTTAGTGTAGCTTTAACAACTTCTCTGTTTGGACTCACCCTTTCAATGCCTTTTTGTGTGGAGAGAAGAGTTATTAGGGAATATCCAAAAGGAAGACCCAGGTTTCTTTGTATGGTTTTATCTGAAAGGTCCCTTTGTAACCAAGATGTTGGCAGATGTCTGATTAAACCTTCTAGAATCCAGCTGGCCATTAGGGCGTTTCCGTGCGCATTTTCAAAATCAATAGGGTTAACTTTTTGTGGCATGGCTGAGGATCCAAACTCACTTTTGTTTGCCACTTGAGATAGCCAATCAAAACCAATGTAAATCCTCATATCCTGAGACAAATCTATGAGGATGGAGTTTATTGCAGCAAGATCTGAAAATAGTTCAACGAGATTGTTCTTTGGCTCCACTTGTGTCGTGTAGACATTCGGTTCAAGTCCAAGTGAAGATACAAAGTTTTTACTAAACTTGATCCAGTTTACTTTGGGGTACACTAATTTGTGGGGAGACAAGTTTCCAGTGGCACCGGTTAGTTTTGCTCTGAGTTTTGACTTCTTAATTTTTAAAAGTTTTTCACCCAGTCTTTCTCCAAAAAGTGCAATTTCTTTGCCTAAGCTTGTGGGGACGGCGGTTTGTAGGTGTGTTTTCCCAGGAATAATATCAGACCTCGTTTTTTTTGCGAGATTCGCGAGTGATGTGAGTAGTTTTGCGCTTGTAGGTAAATATACATTTTCTAGAAAATTTTTAATAAGTAGACTTCGGGCAATATTGTCGACATCTTCAGAAGCCAGCCCCCAATGCACCCAGCCGTGGGACACAATGTCGGCAAGCCCTTTGTTTTTTGCTAAAAGTTCTTGCATGAGCTTAGTCATGCTAATCACATCATGCCTGGCTTTTGATTCAATTGCTCTAAATCTCTTATACGCTTTCAGGTCTATTTTTTCGTGAAGTCCGGAAAGCGTTTTTACTTCCTTTGCTGAGAGTTTTCTTATCACACCAGCCTTTGAAAGGTGGATAATATACTGCGCCTCAACCGCGACACGCCCTCTTATTAAAGCTATATCACTAAAATGGCGACCTGTGTCAAAACCTACCTCATCCCACAACCTGCCGTCTAAGTTGGAAATACCAACACTTTCGTGATGAAATGCAGGGGAGGTGGGAAGTGGCATGTTTTTTATTCCAGTTTTGTTGTTCATGTTATTTTAAGATGACTGCGTCGTGGCCTTTCCCCACGCCGATAAAGGTTATTTTGACACCCAATTCCTTTTCGATAAAAATTACATACTTTTGTGCTGCTTTTGGTAAGTCTTTAAATTTCCTTACTCCAGTTATGTCTTCTTGCCAGCCCGGAAGGGTGACAGTTACCGGCCTTGCGCGTGTAAGAAACTGTGCCTCAACAGAAGGGGGAGTGAGATAAGTTTTTCCACCCTCTTTGTACTTAACACAGACAGGTATCTCCTTTAGTCCAGACAAAACATCGAGTTTTGTAAGTGCAATTTCATCTTTGTTATCTACACCAATTACATTAAGGCCATATCTGATAAGAGGTAAGTCAATTGCGCCGCACCTTCTGGGTCTTTTGCTTCTAGTGCCGATTTCTCCTCCCTTATCTCTAACATAATTACCAAACGCCCCTTTGTTTTCTGTTGGCATTGGCCCACCACCAACGCGTGTTTGGTATGCTTTCACAACCGTTACGATTTTTGTGACACTTTTGACAGCTTTTCCACCAAAAGATCTATGAACCGCACCCAAAGCTGTGTTGACACCTGTTGTAAAGGGCCACGAGCCATGACTGACTTCAAGCATGGCTCCGTGCGAGTCTTCAAAAAGTATTCTTTTGTCCTTGTCTATTCCTTCCCAGACTCTTGCAAGACCGTTCCCAGAGTACTTAAGAAGCACTTTTCTGGCGTTAGCAATTTCTTTAAGCAGAGTATCCTTGTTGATGCTTTTTTTGACCTTACTTTCCTTGCCAGTTTTTCTCTTTACATCTCGGGCCATGTCGGCAATTACACCTTTTTGGATTGCAAGCTCTGCAAGAACTCGCTTTTTCCAATTTCTTGCCAATATGTCCCCAAGCCTTATACCTCTTCTGTTTACCCTGTCGGAAAAGGCCCAGCCAACCCCTAAGTGGAGAGACCCAATTGCTTCTTTTCCTCGTGCTTCTTCAGAAAGGGCATCTCTTATTTCGTGCCAGCGCATAATTACATGCGATCTAGGGTCTATCATCAGGTTTTTGGGAGTAATCTTTACCCCACTTTTTACAAGTCCCTGTATTTCTCTCGCGAGAAAAATGGGGTTAATGACAACTTCAGGCCCGATTATATTAAGAGGTGCCCCGCGGATAATGGTGCTTGGAACTAAACCAAGTCCGAATTCACCCTTGTTGGTTACCACCGTGTGTCCTGCATTATGCCCACCTATTATCTTGGCACCAATATCTGGAGTTAGATAGCTTACACATTTACCTTTTCCACTGTCGCCCCAGCCAGCATCGGTTATAAGTACGGAACCTTTTTCCCATTTTTTAAAAATTGACATATATTTTTTGTGAGCCTACCTCTTATGAAATGTCGGGCCCCAAGCACCTCTTATTTTTCTTGATTCTTCCGAAAGTTCCCATAAAAATTCCAAGTCTGACTCTTTGTGCATGTCAGCAATACTCTCAAACCGTCTGCCACTTGAAGTACCTTGAAAAACAAATGGAGGAACGAGAAAATTAATTACAGCATCCAATATTTGGTCTGCGACCGAAGGAAGAGTCAGATCAAGTTCGGCAAATCCCCCAACACCCTCTGCTGCAAAAGGCCTTCCATTTTTCATTAACCTTCCTGTATGCTCTTTATTGGTACCGGAAGCTTCGCCGTGGTAAGCAACATAATAATTTTCACCGTCATAGAAAGGATACCTGCCGCCGATAGACTCAATACCTACCATGTGACTAGGTTTGACTAGCATCGAGGCTCCAAGTAGGTACGCAAGTGCCCAGTAATAGGAAACACTGCTATCCACAAAGATGGGAGCATCTACCTTTCCTCTCATTCTCCATAAGTCACGAAGTACAGAAACGGCAACGCCACTCACTATTGATGTGGTGCAACGAAGGCCACCCGCTATTCCTTGGCCGATAGCATCAGCGCCTGCATCAACTAGTTCTTGAGCTGCTTCAACGCTATTTGCCTGACCAGCAAAAATTTCGAGTGTGCCACCACAGTTTTTTCTAAGGGCTTTCACTGTGCGCACCGTTTCTTTAGAAACTTGTAGGTTATAAACCCTTACAGCGAGTCCGGGGAGTTTGTTTTTCTTAATAAGCGGCATCAAAAGGCGCACTCTTTTTAAAGCATCCTTAGTATCAGTGCTTGTTGTTATGCCAATGTTTGATAGCCAAAAATCAAGAAGGGTTTTTAAATCTTTTCTGTCCTTCCAAAGAGTGTCCTCTGCAGTTTCGTGGAGAAGCTCCACCGAATTCTTGACAACTTCGGCTTGTACTTCGGGAACGGAACATATCCCTTCTCGGTAAGTTAACGCCAGAGCACCACTCATGGCTATGGTTGCGGCAAGCTCCGGATTACCGGTAACCATGGAGCCGCTACTTATGGGGAGCCTAACACCTCTTTCTTTTTTTAAACTCGTGGGCATGAATGGACCTTGTGCCAAAAGGTTTCTTCTGTGCAAACGGTCTGAATAAAGGTCTGGCTGGACGGGAGCAACATCAGAGAATGCTAGTAAGCGGTGTTGTGTTTCAGCCCTGTCTAAAACCTGGGAGTGTGCGAGAGAAGGTTTTTTAAAAATTTCCTTTTTAGCTTTTTCTAGAGCAGCGATTCTCTTTGGATGATTAAGAACAGAAAGAGAAAAGATGCGGCTTTTCTCGGCCCTGTCCAAAATCTCGCTAGGCATTTTTGTTATTTTTATTCCCTTATAAAAGTCTGAAGGAGCAGTAAAGCTGGGAAGTGACTTTATTCCCAGTGATGCTTCTTCCCAGGTGATTTCGTCCCCACCACTAAGTACGGTATAGAGTCCGCTTTGAACTTTAAACCTTTGTTTTGCCGTTTTTAGTTTCTTTGGGGGAGTAAGTATTTCATCAAAGGAGTAGTTTTTCATTTCTTTAGCAACCTCGGGAAACTTTTTTCCAAGCGAAGTAATAGAAAAATTGTGTTTTAGTTTCGGCATTTAGATATAAAGAAGGAAAGCTTTAGCGTGGGGCAGCGCCAGTGTTTTGAAAGCCTGATCCATACCAGATGGTAACGGCAGGAACCATTACAACTCAATTTACAAGACTAGAGGTTATATTGTCAATGCGAATTGCAAATCGTCTTTTGCTATACTCAAGGGAACTAGTGAGGTTGCGTAGCTCAGCTGGCTAGAGCGCACCGTTCACATCGGTGAGGCCGAAGGTTCGAGTCCTTCCGCGACCACATGGAACTAAAAAAGAGAAGAAGAGCTTTTTTGTTTGTGTGGGCTCTGTTGGTTTTAGCAAGCCCGTTAACTCTTTTGTCCAATGCAAACATAGAAAGAGTTTTTAGTAACGACTTTCTTGCACTAAATCTTTTCCAAAGAGTGTTTGGACTAATTGCTTTTACGCTCCTTGCAAGCCAGATTGTTTTGGGAAGCTTAATGGACAAATGGGTTAAGCATTTTGGAGGATGGACATACAAGTTCCATGTCACGGAAGGTATTTTTACCTACGCACTCGTACTTCTCCATCCTTTTATGCAGACAATTATTGATTTTAAAGTTGGTGGTATTGCTGCTAGTTTATTGACTTTTTTGCCGGGTAAAGACATTTACCTGAACTTTGGCAAACTTGGATTTACTCTAATTACCCTCAGTTTTATAGCGGGTTATTTTAGAACAAAACCCTTTTTTAGGAAGAACTGGAAGAAGTTTCATATACTAAGTTACTTTGCATTCTATTTTTCTGCATATCACGCATGGGTCTTGGGGACAGACACAAAGCAAGCCCCCTTTATGCTAATTTTTTGGGTATTAGTAGTTTCAGTAACAGTATCGGCGTTGAGCAGGGCATGGTTATTGATTGAAAGAGGAGCGACACTAATTAAAAATGAAGGAACGACAAGATAATTCTAGAGAAGGATATCTCTTGGTGATTACCGGCAAGGCAGGTGCGGGAAAAGATGCAGTGCTTGGAAAACTGTTTGAAGCCATAGAAGACCTTGAACAAATAGTGACCTATGCAACCCGCGATCCTCGTGCTGATGAAGTACACGGTGTGCACTACAACTTTGCCAACGAGCAAGAGTTTTTGGAGATGGTAGAAAGAGATGAGTTTCTGGAGCATGTTAAGTATGGCAAGACCTACAAAGGAACTCACAAGAACTCGATTATGGGAGTTTTGGAGGGCAAGAAAGTTGTTTGGCGAATCGATATTTCTCGGGCAGCAACCGTAGAGGAGACATTTAGAGAGAGATTCCCAGAGGATATACACACAAGTTTGCTGGAAAGAACCATAGTTGTGCTACTAGATTTACCAGATAGCGAGACCGCAAAGAAAAGAGTAATAGAAAGAGATGGTGACGGATATGACGAGGAAGAATTTGTATTGAGACATACTCAAGACTCAGAGGTGTTGTCGAATTACACCTTTCAATATACCGTTGTGAATCATCAAGGAAAACTAGAAGAAACGGTAAGCAATGTGATTAAGATAATTGAAGAAAGATTGGTGGGTAGATAGTTAAACACATTGAGAAAGAAGAATTTTTATAATAATTACCACGGTGGTATTAAGCTACAAAAGAGGTTAATA
>CALEZE010000168.1 GCA_937928235.1 uncultured bacterium
CAGTTTGGACCAAGTTGCCGTGGTGTCTTCGCAGCTTGTTCTACCGTCTTGAATTTCTGGCATATAAATGGTTTGAGGCAGCAAAGGATGATAGCAACGGCTTGATAACTAAGTCAAGCTCAGTCGGGGTGGACGGAATCGACAATTTGTATCACAAATTGGTTATTTACCGGCGACAAAAACACACTTGGTCGGGGACCCGGGAGTCGAACCCGGAATCTCTCGCACCCGAAGCGAGCGCTCTGCCATTAAGCCAGTCCCCGAATTGCGGTATAATTCTATCAGATGTTTGGAAAACTATACATCGTTGCAACACCAATAGGGAACCTGGAAGATATGACCTTTCGGGCTGTCTCTACGCTTAGCGGTGTTGATGCAGTACTGGCGGAAGACACCAGAGTTACTGGTAAATTACTGAAGCACTTCGATATAGAAAATCGCCTTTTGAGCTACCATCACCACAGTAAGGACGAAAGAAAGTTAGAGATTTTAAAATTACTTATAGAAGGGAAAAACTTGGCACTTGTGACAGATGCTGGGACACCCGGGATTTCGGACCCAGGCAACGAACTTGTAGACTTTCTGCTTGATAAAGAGCCAAAGATAGAAATTGTCCCAATTCCAGGGGCCTCTTCCTTAACTGCCGCCCTTTCCATTTGTGGATTCGATGTGTCTAAGTTTAAGTTCCTGGGATTTTTACCTAAAAAGGGTCGTTCAAAGCTTTTATCAAGGCTCGCTAAGGCAAAAGTGGCACAAGTCTTTTTTGAAAGCCCAAACAGGCTTGAAAAAACGCTTAGTGAACTCACAGAACACCTTGGAGAAGAGAGGCGAGTATTTGTAGGAAGAGAGCTTACCAAGATGCACGAAGAGGTTTTTAGGGGAAAGCTGGGGGAGGTTAAAGAGAATCTTTCGCAGGCTAACCTTAAAGGTGAAGTTGTGGTGGTAGTGGAGAAAAACTATTCTAATTAATTCCTGTTTGCGAAGTAGCCAATTGGTGCTCGGTCGTCGGTTAGTATAGCGACATCTTCAGCAACAGGCTCTCTCCAGAGCGAACTCAAAAGTGCCTGATACTCTTTGTTCGTACTTGTAAACTTGGGTTTTTCTTTGTTTTTCATTCCCACAAGAACCAAGTTCTGCCTTTCGTTCGCCGACTTGGGTGAAACCTGAAAAAGTAGAACATGGGGAAAAACTTCTTTGTAGGTTTTTAATTCAGCCCGGGTGAATTCCCCCTGGCCTCCCTCAATAGCTCTTATTATGTTAGTTACCACTAAGCCGTTTTCTGTAAGACTGTTGCCCATCTTCTTTACAGCTTCCAGGGTAGTCAGCTGATAGGGGAGGTTGCCGTCGGACTCAAAAACATCAACAAAGATAACATCATATTTAGCTTCATTTTGATTAAGAAACACTCTGGCATCCTGATGATGGATGGACATTCGAGGGTTGTCGCGCAGATTAAAATGCTCCCTGGCAATCTCAGTCATTTCAGGGTCTATTTCCACTACATCAATGGTTGCATCAGGGTGTGTGCGAAGAAATTCTTTGGGGTGGTTGTAGCTTGCACCCCCCAAGGCCAAGGCCTTTTTGATATCCGGGTTGAAATGGTCAGAAAGGGCAAAATATTTGAAATATGGAGCGGTAAACCCCTCGTCTTTGTCTAGAAAAACCCCCGCCTGTATGAGCCCAAGTCCATTTGTCAGGTATCTTACGGGTCTTTGGCTAAAAAGATCTATACTGTCATAGACAATTACACGGCTGTAAGGGGTGTCTGTATCAAGAACTACACCGTCCCTTTTGGGTTTCTCCGTTCTTGCAAGGGAGGCAAGGAAAATAAATACAATTAAAAATTTTAGGGTGTTTGTTTTAAGCTTAAACCCCTCATCACTCAGAAGAGTAAGCAGGGAAACTAAAAGTAGGGCAATGCCCGAACCAAGAAGTGTTTTGAAGGACCCCAAAGAAGGTATCAGGAAAAACCCTGCCGCAAATGTGCCCAAGATGCTACCGAGAGTAGAGAGGGCATAAAACCTCCCCATCGTCTTGCCGGAAGTTGAGATCTTGGTAATTTCTAGCCTTGTCACAAAAGGGGTTACCATACCTAGCAAAATGCTTGGAAGGGCGAACAACGAAAGCGCAGCTAAGACGGCAGCTACAAAAATGTTTCTGATTGAGGTGAGCGAGCTTAAGATGAGCCCGTCGGCAAAAGCAATGGCTATCATCCAGATTCCCGCCAAGGCAATAAGTGTTGCGAGTGTTTTGAGGTCTTTTTTCTTGTCCGCAAGCTTGCCTCCCCACCAGTATCCAAAGGAAAGCGCTGCCAAAACGACACCAATAAGAGATGTCCAAACAGGGAGACTGGTTCCCACAAAGGGGGCAACTATGCGAGACCCCGTTAGTTCAAGAACCATAACAATAGCTCCGCACAAAAAGACTACAGTTTCCAACAAATGTTTTCTCATAAATTAAATTCCAGGGGTGCGTTGGTAGTGTGTCCCCGGGAAGAATCGACAGCAAAGCTGGTTATTCACTTCCATTTCATAGCGCTTGCACTTTGTAAATTTGCCTAGGTGCCCTTACTAGGAATTGAACCTAGATCTGCCGCTTAGGAGGCGGCCGTTCTGTCCGTTGAACTATAAGGGCAAATTACAGGAAACCCGCGTTCTGTCCATTGAACTACGGGGACTGGACTTATCGTGATTATAAACTATTTACTTTAGACTGAGCGAATAAAGATTCGGGTTTGTTCCCGTTGCCCCCAAGTTTGTGAGGAACAAAAGCCTTTCGTCACTGAAAGTGGGGAAGGCATGTGGGGCTTCGTAGCTTCCTGAGTAAACGACTTGTGAATTGGTCCCGTCGTAGTCTCTGATTACAATTTCACCAGGCTTGGCAACAATCACATGGCTAGAGGTTGCAAACCAGGACAGCCTCTTGTCTACAGGGTTTTCCTCGATCAAGAAATTCCTATCCTCTTTGATATCGTAAATATATGTGCGACCTTCTTTGATATCCCTTTCTTGTCTTTGGGTAGAAGCACCGGGGACAGGTTTTATAAGGTCGTTGGGAATATTAACATTAACTCTTGCCGTGTACATTACCTTGTTCTCGTCCGGCGAGAATCGAATATTTGTCACTTGGTTGGCCAAAATTTCTCTCATTGCTTCGGGTAGGGGCCTGATTTGTGCCAACATCTTTCTTTCTCTTTCCTCCTCCCATTCAGCAAGAATAGTTTCAACCTGTGAGGCGATATTTATCCAAGATGCTTGGGGAGTGTATTCACCAGTGTCTAAGAGGAATGCGCCCGTTGCTGTTGTTACAAGAAGTTCGCGTCCGTCTGGAGACCATTGCCAGGTGGCATTGGCCAGGTTTCCGTCACTAATTCTTTTTGGATCACGGGCAAAGCCAATAGGGAGGTTTACGGTCTCAACAACCCAAAGCCCGGCTTTATCAAGCCCATTTGTGCCCTGAAGGGGAACAGAGTAGGCTATTTTAGTGTTGTCGTCGGAGACAACTGGGTTTATAACACCTGCGAAAGTAACCGCTGATAAACTTGGAGCAGCACGGAAAAGCTGCGCTTCGGCTTCAGTTACCACTTCTTTGTCAATTACTATTCGCTTGCTCCAGGTTAGAAAGCCATCCTTTTGGATAGAAACATCATAGGTTCCAGGGGGAAGCCTCAAAGTGGCGTTGGTTGCCGTTTCCAGTTCACCATCCACATAAATCTGTGCACCGTCCGGATCGCTTTTTACTACAAAAATTCCATTAGGCACAAATTTAAGCGTGTTGGAATCAAATCGATAGCCGCGGGCATAGAGCCCAACGAGGCTGGCAACAATTGTTACAAGAACGATTGTTGTTAGAAAAACACCGATTCTTATCTTGGTCATTTGCATTTGTGCGAATTATACCCGAGGCTACCCCTTGTAGCAATCATTGTCACGCAATATAATGGCAAAACAGTGACAAAAAGCAGCCTATTAGTAGGCGTTCAAGTGCTACAAAATACCGTTTAAATAGCTCAAACGATGTCACTTTGAAAAATGGCTTTACGCAAAAAAATAGCAATCGATCTAGGAACTGCCAACACTCTTGTTTGGGTGGCTGGTGAAGGTATTGTCGCAAACGAGCCAACAGTTGTTGCTATTTCTTCAGATGACAATAAGGTTGTAGCAGTTGGGGAGGATGCCAAAAAGATGTTGGGAAGGACTCCAGAGGCGCTTATTGCAAGCCGCCCCATGCGTGAAGGTGTTATAGCGGATTACGAAGTGACGGAGGCAATGCTTTCCTACTTTATAGGCAAAGTCGGCGGGGGAATGCGTTTTGTGAAGCCAGATGTCATGATTTGCGTGCCTGCGGGGTGTACCCAAGTAGAGAGAAGAGCCGCACTTGACGCCACACTTGCAGCTGGTGCTGCGCATGCCTACTTAATAGACGAACCCCTAGCAGCTGCCATTGGGGCTGGGATCCCCGTTTCAGCGCCTTCCGGCCATATGATTTTAGATATGGGTGGGGGAGCAGCGGAGGCTGCTGTGATTTCCCTTGGTGGGGTTGTGGTAAGTAAGTCCGTACGAGTTGCGGGGAACAAAATAGACGAAGCAATTCAAAACTACCTCAAGAAGAAGCAGAACCTAATAATCGGGGACCAGACCGCAGAGCATGTAAAGATAAAGATTGGATCAGCTACAGAACTTGAAAAAGAAGAAAAACTTGAAATAAGCGGCAGAGATGTTGTTTTTGGCCTTCCTAGAAGCATCACTGTAACCTCAGGGGAGGTAACTGAAGCGATAAGGCCGACACTACTTTCCATAATAGGCGCAGTTAAGGGAGTTTTGGAGGAAACTCCCCCAGAGCTTGCCGCAGACATCATCGATAAGGGTATTGTCATGAGCGGAGGCACTGCCCAGCTTAGGAATTTTGACAAACTGGTTACAAAAGAAACAGGCGTGCCTGCACATGTTGCCGAGGAGCCTCTTTTGTGCGTTGTGCGAGGTACAGGTCTTGTGCTTGAGAACATTGAGCTTTGGAAGAGAAGCATAATCACAAAAAGGTAATCGGCAGGCACAAAATTTGCCATAATCATTGCATAGTTTACGACTAGAGGTTTACAAAAGTGGCTATTTTTGACAACTTTTGCGTTAAATACCAAAGAGTACATTACAAAAACAAAGGGGGGCTGAGCAGCTCCGAAACACAGCTAAAAGTGATATAGTAGTTGCCCAGAATGAAACCAAATATGAGGATGGTTTGAGGATAGTATTTATAAAGCCTGCCTAATAATTGAGTCAAAATTGTACACAAAATGCCCTACATAGACATTTCTAAGAAGATCGAGATACAACCTGTAGTAAGTGGTACTATGAAAGATGTGAAAGTGGGAAACAGTAATTATCTCGAAAATCGTAAAAATTTTTGAATTATAATTACAGGGTGAGGGAACAATCACACAAAAATGGACATAGGTGTGAAAAAACTAAGTCCCAACAATATTCCGATAGGCACCGATTAGTCTCAAACTAAGAAAAATGACAAAAAACGACATTAAAACGGCCCGAAAGCAAGCCAAAAAACGTACCCAAAAGAAGCCTAAAGATAGCAAGTGGCCATTACTAGCACTAACAAAAAGCGAGTGCTAGCTTTTTTTAAAGAGAACCTTGCAAAAACAAAAAAAAAAGCGCCGTTTTTTGTTGCTACAACTAACCCGGAGATGGTAATGCTAGCCTCAAATGATCCTAAATACGCACGAATTCTAAATTCAGCAGACATTTCCTTGCCCGACGGAATAGGTTTGGTACAGGCCGTTCGTTTTTGGGAGCTTTCTACTCCAAGAAATAAACTTCTCAAGCCCGTCACTGTTTTTCTTCAAGGAGTTACAGTCGGGCTAGCTACTATATTTAATAGGGCGTGGTTAACTCAGGACCTCGCCCCCATAAAAGGAAGGGAAATGTTTCTTGACCTTATGAAGCTGGCCAACAAAAAGAAATGGAAAGTGTTTTTCTTTGGGGGCGTAGATGGTGAGGCGGAAGAGGCTGCTGAAAAACTTCGCGGGAGCTTGAAGAGCGTGGAGATAAAAGCTCTTGATGGGCCAAAGCTAGACGAAGAAGGAAGAGCCGTTGGGGAAGAAGAGAAAAGGATAGAAAAAAGGGCAATTGCCACAATAAATGCATTTCACCCGGATATTCTTTTCCTTGCCTTCACCCCGCCCAAGCAGGAAAAATGGTTTGCGGCAAACAAGAAAAACCTCAAAGTTGGTGGGGTAATGGGAGTGGGGGGAACTTTTCGTTATGTAACTGGGCGCTCTGCACCGCCTCCAAATTGGATGGGAGACATGGGACTTGAATGGATTTGGAGGCTAGTTACCGAACCCAGGCGAATTGGCCGCATTCTCACTGCTTTCCCGCTTTTCCCTTTGAAGGTTTTTATCAGCAAACTTAAGAACTAGCTTCAATTTTCGGGCAGCAAGTGTAAATTGGTAACTGTTAATTGGTATTTTCCCTCTTGACACCTACTGCACTGCTTTGATACTTTGTGATTAACTAAGTTAAGACTTAGGCACGAGACGGTATCAGAGCCGGTCGAAATACAAAAAACTAAATAATGGCAGCGAAAGATAAAAAGAAATTAAACCTAGACAATCTTCCAGATCTTCTCACTGTTCGTGAAGTTGCAGAGCTATTGAGAGTTTCCCCGCTAACCATTAAAAGATGGGGTAAAAGAGGCAAACTTCCCGCGATTCGTATAAACTCCCGCGGCGACCGCCGCTATAAGAAGGAAGCCGTCCTCTGGCTTTTGGGAATGCAAGAGAAGGCCGAATAACCTCTTTTTAGTTCTTCCTGATATAATTTCTACATGACTCCAAAAAAGCTTTGGATTATTGC
>CALEZE010000169.1 GCA_937928235.1 uncultured bacterium
ATGGACCTTGTCACCATCATTGCCGTTCTTGAAAAATTATTTGCTTCGCACGGATACCTTATTGTGTTTCTTTCTTCGTTTGTGGAAATGTCTCCAATCGGCTGGGTTTTACCAGGTGGGGTCGTGGTGGCGGTTGCTGGTTTTTTCGCCTACGGCGATCCTCACGCACTAGTTAGTATACTTTTCTTTGGCTGGTTGGGCTCTTGGATAACCTTTCTTCTTGCCTATTTGATAGGGGCAAAGACCGGCGATTTTTTAATCAAAAGGCTTAAGCAACAAAAAAACGCAGCGCGTGCAAGAACAATGCTCAAAAGACACGGGGGGGTAATTCTAACAACCTCCATGCTTGCTGGCCTTACTCGTTTTTGGGTCGCATATGTTGCTGGAATGCAAAGATATAACTTACTGAGGTTTCTTTTTTATTCTGCAACAGCCGCCTTAACATGGACTTCTCTGCAAGCCGTTATCGGCTTTTTTGCTGGAGCAGAAAGAGGGGTTTTAGAAAAGGGTATTAGCGGATTAGGAATTCTCTCATGGCTACTTCTAGGGATTGCTCTTTTTGCTATCTACCGCGCAAGCAAGGAGGAATTCGAGGAATTTAAAGAAGAGAAATGATTGTTCTAGGAATTGAAACGAGCTGCGATGAAACCTCCGCCGCAATAGTAAAAGATGGTAGAAAAATTTTGTCCAATATTACCGCCACCTCTGCGGGAATACACGCACGAACAGGTGGGGTTATACCAGAAAACGCCGCTCGTAAACAAATTGAAGCAATCATTCCAACCATTAGTCTCGCGCTTGAAGAGGCGACTCTCAAGAAGAACAATATTGATGCAATAGCAATTACAAATGGCCCCGGGCTAATCGGCTCACTTTTGGTTGGTGTGGAAACCGCAAAGGCGCTGGCTCTTTCTTGGGATAAGCCAGTTATCCCTGTCAATCACCTGGCGGCCCATCTCTACGCCAATTGGCTCCTGCCCAACACCCTTCCTGAGTTTCCTGCCCTTGGTCTTGTTGTGTCTGGTGGGCACACAGACCTTGTCCTTCTGAAAGACCACAATAAGATTTCGCTCCTGGGAAGTACCAGGGACGATGCGGCTGGAGAGGCCTTTGATAAAACCGCCAGACTTCTCGGTCTCCCTTATCCAGGAGGCCCAGAAATAGCAAATCTTGCCGACAATTTTCGAAAGGACAATCCTGAAATTGAGCTTTCCATGTTCCCTAGGCCCATGATAGACAGCAAAGACTTTGACTTTAGTTTTTCAGGTCTTAAAACTGCAGTATTAAATAAAATTAACGCACTTACTTC
The DNA here is from genome assembly GCA_937928235.1 of uncultured bacterium. Taxonomy (GTDB): domain Bacteria; phylum Patescibacteriota; class Microgenomatia; order UBA8517; family UBA8517; genus CALEZE01. The sequence goes on from CALEZE010000169.1 coordinate 1,310, forward strand.
TGAACAAAGCTCGAGTGAAAACCCTAAGCTCTCTGAATACGACACTTTTTCCAAAAACAAAGGTGTGCAAGAAAGCGTTGACAGGTTTGCAGCCGAAATTCAAGAAGCTGTGGTCGATGTTCTAGTTAAAAAAACTCTCAGAGCAGTTCAAAGGCACAAGCCGAGGTCACTCCTTTTAGCCGGCGGTGTCGCTGCAAATTCAAGACTCAGAGAAAAATTTTTAAGCGAAATAAAGGCGAAAAAACTAGAGGTTGCTTTGCACGTGCCCAACCCAAAACTCTGCACCGACAATGCTAGCTATATCGCCTCTTTTGCCGAATTCAACAACTCCCCACTCCCTTGGCAAAAAGTTTCCGCCAACCCACAACTTGTGGTTACCGATTAAACAGTTGACACACAGTTATTGGTTCTAGGATAATATCCTCAAAGCATTCGAGCTTGGCTCGTCCCCAAGCAAGCTTTTCGCTGAAAGAGTTGGTAAGCGAAACGGGCAAGCCCGTAATAGCTAAATTAAGTATAAGTTGAGGTGGTATCTACCCATTTGATAATTCCATATCAAACGGGTCCGCAACACGCTATGGCGTGTTTTTTTTATTTTTATGGACAAAAGATTCGAACACAAAGAAAACGAGGGGCATATGTACCAGCTCTGGGAAGAATCTGGCGCATTTACGCCAAAGCACGAAAAAGGGAAGTCTCCTTTTACAATAATAATGCCCCCACCAAACGCAAACGATCCATTGCATATTGGCCACGCTCGAGAGGTTTCCACACAAGACATTCTAATCCGCTACCACAGAATGAAGGGTGACCCAACCCTTTGGCTCCCAGGAGCTGACCATGCGGGTATCGAAACACAGTATGTGTACGAGAAAAAACTAAGGAAAGAGGGTAAAAGTCGGTTCGATTTTGACAGAAAAGAGTTGTACCAAAAAATTTGGGATTATGTCCAAGACAACAAACAGTTAATGGAGGGGCAGCTGAAAAGGCTGGGTGCCTCATGCGACTGGACAAGAAACAAGTTCACTTTGGACGAGGACATTGTTGATATTGTTTACGAAACTTTTAAATCTCTTTACGACGATGGCCATGTTTACCGAGGAGAAAGAATTGTTAACTACTGCCCCCGTTGTGGAACCAATTTCTCTGAGTTGGAGGTGGACCATGTTGAACAAGACGGACAAATGTATTACCTAGATTACGGCCCGCTGACTATTGCAACAGCAAGACCAGAAACAATTTTTGCCGATGTTGCGGTGGCTGTTAACCCAAAGGACAAAAGATATTCAAAGTTGGTTGGAAAAACCGCAGTGATCCCTCTGGTAAAAAGGGAGGTTCCTATTATCGCCGACAAACTGGTTGAGAAGGAGTATGGCACTGGAGCACTAAAAGTAACACCCGGACACGACGCAACTGATTTCGAGATTGGGCAAAGACACAAGCTTCCTACGCTTTCCGTTATAGACAAAGATGGCAAGATGACAGGAACACCGTCTAAATATGTTGGGTTAAAAGCACTAACTGCGAGACAGGAAGTGGTCGACGACCTTAAAAAGGCTGGTAAATTAGTTAAGACGAAAAAGATTCGTTATGTCGTAAGTCTCTGCTACAGAGACAAAGGGCAAATCGAGCCACTTGTTAGTA
>CALEZE010000170.1 GCA_937928235.1 uncultured bacterium
TTCCGGACAGACTATATTCTTGGTATGAGCGAAATTAAGAAAAATCGTTTAAAACTTATTTTGTTAGTTGCCCTAACAACCCTTCTGGTATTTCTTATCTGGGTATTTTCCAAAGACTTTCTTACTAGGCGCAGTTTTGACAATGAAGTAACTGAGTGTCTTAACGCCAGCGAAGATACAAACGACAGGGTTCTTTGCCTGGAGGGTGTTACGCAAAAGGTTTTGGGTAAGGAGGGACTTCTTTATGGGTTGAAATTTATTGAAGAATGGTCACACAGGGATATTTTTCTCGAAGCTAATTGCCATGCATTTATTCACTTAATTGGTGAATATGGTTATTGGGACTATTACTTGTCGGGTGATTTAACGGTCGATGATGAATTTGGTATTTGCTCGTTTGGATACTTCCACGGTTTTATGCAGGAATTTGGCCATCACGGAGAAGACTTCACAGAAAACGCTCCGGCGCTTTGTGAGACTTTCCAGGAACGGCTAGATGGCAAATTGGGCGCTGTCGGCAGGCAATGTAACCACGGGATTGGGCATGGCATAATTTTTAATTTGGCACTGAAACATTGGCCTGACGATTTGCTAATTGGAGACCTTGGTGTGGCACAGTGTGAAGAAATGTTTCTAGGCGGAGGAGAGCCACTACGAGACTGCTTAGACGGAGTATATGCGGGTGTTGCTACCTTTTATTTTGATACGCACGGGTATCATATTCCCTTAGACATTAATGCTCCAGACGCACTTGCTCTTTGCCAGCGCCAACCAGAAGACTACAAGGACCGTTGTTATTCGAGCATGGTTCCAATAGTTGCAGCCCTTTCAAAATACGATTTGGCAAAAGCTGTTGGAGTTTTTACTAGAAGTGAGACTGAACACAGATGGGGAAGGTTGGTTAGCTACCTAAGTATGGTTGCAACTAGAAATAAAATTCTAGTGAACGAACCGGTAGAGACCCTTGTGGAGGTTTGTGACACCTTTTCTGGGGAACATAAGGCAGCTTGTGTAAGAGGAATAGGGGAGGGTGTCTTTACTTATTCGTTTCCAGAGAAGGCGGT
>CALEZE010000171.1 GCA_937928235.1 uncultured bacterium
GATTCAGACCGGAGAACTAATAGCCGAAGACGTAAAAAAAAGCAAGTTTTCTTACCTGACCACCTTACCTGCTATTGATAAGTACGCAAATGGGACTAGATATTGAGATATTTGGTGTGGGTCCGGAACGATTGATTTCTACTTAGCCCATGAAGGCAGGAAAGTAAAAGGAGTTGATATCTCTTCAAAAGCAATTGCTGCTGCCAAAGCAAATGCGGAATTGTTTGGTCTAGAAAAAAAGCTTTCGTTCGAAGTGATGAATTTTCCCAAGGAAGCCCCGGAGGGTAAATATGACTTCGTAATTTGTTCAGAAATAATAGAGCATATTCCTAACGACCTCTTGGCATTGGAAAGGATAAGGGCGCTTCTCAAAAAAGGAGGACGAGTTTTGGTTACTACGCCTTCTGAGAGTTCTTTTTGGAACCGGCTTGGTCTGACAAAAAAGCATGACGAATTTGCAGGGCATGTAAGAAGATATAGTCTCAAAAGTATTCATAAACTTTTTACAAAAGTAGGTTTTAAAGTTGTCCACAAGTCAGAAAAAGATGGCCCTGTCAAAGAAGCACTTTTTATGTTCCCCGTCTTTGGAATAATTGTCCGCGTGGCAAACAAGTTCGGTGCAATTTCGGAGGCCTTAGTTGTTATAGACGAATTTTTGAGTAGACTGCTCGGTTCGGCAAGCCTTTATGTTGTTGGAGAGAAAAAGTAGTTATGAAAGTTGCGCTGGATGCCAGAGGGGCCGAAGGAGAACTCCTTGGGATTGGTAACTATATAGTTGAAGTTGCGGACGAACTTTCGAAACAAAAAGTGGAAGTGTTACTGCTTTATTCTTCTGAACCGGAAACCACTCCTTTACACAAAAACACCAAGGTACTTGTATTAAACAGTAAAAATAAATACATATTTGAACAAATACTTGTTCCTTACACACTCAAAAAGCAAAATGTTGATATCTACCACGCAACTGCCAATGTGGGGGTGCCTTTATTTAAAACAACCCCTCAAGTACTTACCCTTCACGACACTATACCGCTAGATTTAAAAAACTATTTTAGTTTTTCCAGATACCCATTTTTTTCTAGGTGGTTGTATAAGGTAAGGCAGTTTGTGGCTCTTAGAAATGTAGACAAAGTAATAGTTCTATCCAAGTTTCAAAAAGAGAAATTGATAAAGAGCTATGGAATAGGGGAGGATAAAGTTGCAACCATACCTTCGGGGGTAAGCTTAGAAAAAACTCCAAATAAATTGCCGGCCCGGTTTAAAAACACTACATATATTTTAAATAATGGTGGAATTGATCGTAGAAAAAACATAGAAGGTGTAATAAAAACTTTTTCCAAAGTGGCTAAAGATTTTCCAAAACTAAAACTAGTAATTACAGGAGAAAACGAACTTATGAAAAGGAGCCTTCAAAATTTGGTAAGAAAATTTAAACTTAGTAGACGGGTTGTGTTTACCGGATTTCTTGAAAAAGATGTTTATAGCTCTTTAGTTTTTAATGCGAGTTGCGTGTGTTACCCGTCTTTTACTGAGGGGTTTGGGCAGCCAATACTTGATGCTTATGCGGCTGGGGTTCCAGTCATCACCTCAAAGACGACCTCGTTGGGTGAACTGGGGAAGGATGGAGCTGTTTTGGTTGACCCAGGAAATGTAGAAGAAATTGCAAATGCGCTGAGGGAAATACTAGTAAACCCACGACTTGCCAGAAAAATGATTAAAAAAGGGAAAGAGAAAGTGGGCAGGTATTCTTGGCAAACAAGTGCAACAGAGACACTGGGTGTTTATAAAGAAGTTTTAGGAAGGGGCAAGAATGGATAAAATATACTTTTTCGTACATATTCCCCACACTGCTGGGACAACTATTGTCACTCACATCAAAAGAAATTTTAAACAGAGTGAGTATTTAGAGCTTCAGTTTAATGATTTGGAAATAAGGAAAAGACTACCAAAGCATAAAGATTATCTGGATGCTGTAAGAAACAGGGTGGAGTCACTCAGCGGCAAAGAGAGGGACGAGATAAAGATTGTATTTGGTCATGTGGTTCCCTGGGGGATACACAAGTCTTTCAAACAAAAGGCCCATTATGTAACTTTTCTTAGAGATCCAATAAGCAGGGCAATTTCTACATACAATTTCCATCGCACTAGGTATTTCCTGCAACCCCAAGATAAAAACAAAAAGGATGTTTTAGAGCCACTTTTGTTAGATGGAAGAGTTCCAGAGTTTTCTGGTTGGCTAAAAAAGAAGTGGGGAAGGACAAAATACAAAAATGTTAACCAGAAGCAAATACAGTTTTTGAAGAACCTTGGTTATTTAAATATAAATGAAAAAGGCGGCCAAGAGCTATTTAAGAAATTTTACAAAATTGGATTTACAGAATATTTTGACGACGACGCATTACCTTTTTATAAAGAAGTGGGTATAGAAAAATTCTTCATAAGACAAAATGTGTCTATTAAATACACAAAACCCAACGATGAAAGAGCTAGAGTGTTAGCAACCAAGATTTTGGAGGAAGACATAGAATTCTATGACAAGATTAGAAAAATAAAAATGAAAACCTTATCCAACAAGAAACACAACGATTTAATTAAAAGACTAAAGAAAAAACGGATGCTTAGACTACCTTTTACCCAGATAATTTGGGGTTTAGGAGATATAGGTAATATTGGTAAGACTTCAATCAAGAAGGCTGTTTATGGAATAAGCACAAAATGAACATTAGCATAGCACTGAC